>JBLNEJ010000229.1:0-3255 GCA_050262535.1 Clostridia bacterium | reverse complement strand
AAATTCTTGAGGTGGCGATAGAGCTCTTTTCTCAAAATGGTTATTCCGCTGTATCTGTACGTGAGATTACCAAGCATGTCGGTATAAAGGAAAGTGCGCTGTATAACCATTTCAAAACGAAGGATGACATACTTGAAACAATCTATTTCGTTTTCAAAGCGGAGCAAAGCCAAAAGGATCTTCCGCCTGTTGAGAGGCTCGATGAAATCTTGGAGAATTTGGCCCCTGAGCAGTTTCTCAAGCGAGGGTTCATCAATTTTCAAAATGTCGTGAGCAACCCTGTTTCGGCTAAAATTTGGCAGATTTTAATGATTGAACAATTTAGGGATCGACGAGCAAGAGAAATTATTCTTATAGATATTTACAAAAGGATCATCGATTTTTTGGAAGCTGCATTTCACATCATGATTGAGAAAAAGCAGCTAAAACCGATGGATGCCCGATTGCTCGCCTATGAATACCAATACCCTATCTTCACAATGATGACGGAATATCTTCTCTTAAAATTCGATGAGAAGGATACAACAGAAATAGAGACAAGGGTAGAAAAGCACATCCAGTTTTTTATTGAGAGTGTAAAACTGCAGAAGGAGTAATTCATGGAGGGTTCTATGCTGGAACAAGCGTTACACATTGAAGACCGATTGCATGAGATGATGATCCAAATTAAAGACATTCGCTGGAATCTCATACAAGAGAGAAGTATGGAGGAGGCGATTTGTTGTTTGATACATGTGCAGACACAAATTGACAGTGTGATTGCTGATATTCAACAACTCCCGGTTTGCTCTGAACGGAAGAACGAATTGTATTCTGCGTAAGGCTTTTCAGGCGAGGGATCACTCGTATTCACTTTTGGTTGACTAGTTAGGAGGAATCGTTTTGAAGTTTTTAAAAGTACTTGGATGGTTTTCAGTACCGTATCTCATGCTCCCGTTTCAGTGGAAAAAAATCGGAACGGTCGGAAAGGTGTTGGGGAGTTTCTGGGCAGCGCTTGCTCTCATAACTGGTATCGGTGGTGCGGTATCTGATAAGAAGCCAGCTCAATCAACTGCCGCAGCGGTTTCTCAGAGCAATACTGCTGAAGGAGCAAAAACAGAGGCATTGCCTGCCAGTGCCGATTCTTCAACTACACATAATCATGCATCGGCAAACCAGGCAGTACCTGCTGAGACAACGAGTTCCCAAGAGGATGTTGCTTCTGTTTCCCGTTTTTCTGCCAAGGTTCTGGAAGTAATCGATGGAGACACGATCAAAGTCGATCTGAACGGGACGGAGACGCCAATTCGCTTCTTGCTCGTTGATACCCCGGAAACGAAGCACCCGCAGCATGGCGAACTGCCGTTTGGCAAGGAAGCCAGTAATTTTACAAAGGGGCTGTTGACCGGAAAAACGGTGGAACTGGAGCAAGATGGTATACCTGTCCCTGACAAAGACGGCCATATGCTTTATTACGCTTACGTGGAGGGTAAATCCGTTCAGGAACTGCTTCTCGAAAAAGGCTTGGCCCGTGTTGTCAACACGGATCACCAAAACGCAAAATACATGTCCTTATATCGAGCAATTCAGGAGAAAGCCCAAAAAACGGGTACGGGCATTTGGGGCGTAAACAATTACGTAAAGGAGGATGGGTATCACCCTGAAGCGGTAAAGAAAGAAGTGGCTGTCAAAAAAGAAGCAGCTCCCACTCCGAAGCCCGCTCCGAAGCCAGCGCCAAAAGCGGCTCCACAACCAGCGAAAGAAGTCTATTACGGCAGTTGTAAAGAAGCCAAAGCTGCAGGAGCAGCTCCATTGCATCGTGGCGAGCCCGGATACCGTGCAAAGCTTGACCGGGATAACGACGGTGTCGCCTGCGAATAGAAAATCAGATGAGCCCCTTTCTTGAGAGAGGGGCTTTTCCTGTGGCTACCGTAATGATGTGTGCCGCTATTTTTGGCCAACTTGGTCTGGAAAATGAATCCTTTCCCCCCAATAAGATGTATGATAAGAATAGCCTTTATCGTAACAAGGAGGGCCTTATGGAATTTTTGTCAAGGATCAAAGAAATTCTCGTCAGCAATCGAAACGCTTTGATAGAAAGGACCGAAGATCCGGATAAAGCAATCGATTCGCTTATGCGGAGGTTGAACAGCGACCTGGGAAAGGTGAAAGCGGAAACCGCTTCGATGGTGGCGGATGAGAGCAGAGCGAAAAGAGCGCTCGATGAATGCGAAGCCGAGATCAGAAAGCTGCAGCGTTATGCCGAGAGGGCTGTGGAGGCCGGAGATGACGAGGGAGCCAGGAAGTTCCTTGGGAAAAAGGCGACGCAGGCAGAGAAAGAAGCCAAACTCCAAGCAGCATATCAATCGGCTTCTTCCAACGTGTCCAGCATGAAGCAGATCCAGGAAAAGCTTGAAGCGGAGATCGGACAGCTGGAAGCACGGCGTGCGCAACTGAAAGCGAAGATCGCGGCGACCAAGGTTCAGGAAGGCTTGAATGCCATCGGCTCGTCCGGGAGGGGCAATGATGGGGTGTTCGAGGCGATCGAGGAAAAGGTGAACCGTGCTTATGACGAAGCGATGGCCATTGCCGAGCTGAGGGCAGAAGCTAAGAGTGATTTTGATGAGGTGTTTGCGCAATTTGAGAAAAAGCTGGCAGACGCGAATCCCGATGAGGAATTGGCTGCAATCAAAGAAAAACAGATAAAGCAGGATTAACAGAGGTGAGAGGATGCACGTAATCGATTACAAATGCCCGAACTGTGGCAGCGGCATGGTGTTTGACAGTGAAAGCGGGATGTTATCCTGTCACAGCTGCGGTAGAACAGATGATATTACCCAATTACCCGATCCGTTGCTGACGAGAAATGTATTTGCGGAAGATGAGGCGACCGAATATCATTGCAAAAGCTGCGGGGCGGTTGTCATGACGGAAGCGGAAACAGCCGCGACAGTCTGCAGTTTTTGCGGGTCTGCCCTTGTACTCGGCGATCGGCTGAGCGGGAAGCTGGCTCCGGTGCAGGTGATCCCATTTGCGATCAGCAAGGAAGAAGCGATGCAGGCGTTTCGGAAATGGTGCAGGAATGGTCTTTTGACGCCAAAGGGGTTTATGACGGCTAACCGGATCAAGGGAATAACCGGGATGTATGTCCCCTTTTGGCTGTACAATTTGGATAATACTGTGGAGGTTCAAGCCCATGGCATGCGGGTAAGGACGTACACGCAAGGGGACTATCTCATTACGGAAACCCAGCATTACGATGTCTACCGAAAAATC
>JBLNEJ010000228.1:0-6396 GCA_050262535.1 Clostridia bacterium | reverse complement strand
CCTGCAAAAGGATGTTGATGCCGCGGCGACTCAGGAGCCATGGGGCGTCAATCTGGAGCAGAAGGCAGGAGGGAAGCTGCTGTTGAACTGGGACCAGTTTGCGTGGGGGAAACAATCGACCAATACGATTGTGCTCGGAACAAAGTCTTTCACTGAAACAAACCCTGACCTGACCAAAAAGCTCCTGAAGGCACATGTCCGTTCTATCGAATTCATTCGCGAGCACCCGGATGAAGCGGTACAGCTGCTGATCAAGCACATCAAAGGCTTGACCGGCAAGGAGCTCAAAGCATCTGACATCAAAGCGGCGATGGACCGTAGTGAAGCGACGTGGGACGTCAACGAGCAGGCGCTGAAGGAAATGGCCGCAATCAGCAAGGAAGCAGGGTATACGACCAAGGATGACATCAGCGGATTCGTCAACCTGTCCTATTTGCAAGAGGTGACAGCGAAATAGAAGGTGCTTTTTCCCCTTTGTCGTATCTATTCCGGTAGGAAAAAATTGACAAGGGGAGGGCGTAAAATGAATCGTCATGAAGTACTTTTGAGACAGGTTGAAGCATTTCGCGAGGAGACGCTGCATCTGATCGAGGGCATAACCGAGGAGCAAGCCGATATCGTTCCGCAAGGCTTTTCCAACAACATTCGCTGGAATTTGGGGCATCTGTATGTCGATCAATATTTATGGATCATGGCGCTCACAAAAGAGCCGATCGATTTTCCCCAAGGCTTTCGAGAATGGTTCGATTACGGCACGAGTCCTGCCGGTTGGAAGGGAGAGCTACCTAGCCTGAAAGAGCTGAAAGCCCTTCTTGCCGAACAGCCCAAGCACATACGTGATGTGTATGCCGACCGACTTGACGAAACCTTCCCGCCGACAGAGCTTGGCATGAACACGATTGCCGACGTGCTCGTTCGCACGATCTTCCATGAAGGACTGCATCTGGCAGCAATTCAATCCATACGACGTTTCTTGTGAGGTGCCCCGATTTGGGGCACTTTTTTGTATGGCAAAACAGCAGGCAAGCGCCATTTCATCCGGAGTAACTTGACGTGCTTCGCCCTATTGGGCAACAATGAAACTGGAGAATGACAACGTTTGCAAAAAATCGCTCTTCATTGGGCACCGAGGTTGGCCGTCGCATGAAGCTTACTTACAAAATCGCGCTCGTTCAGGCGCCCTTTCATTTTGGTGATCCTGCGGGCAATCTGGCCCGGATCAACAACTATACGAAAACGGTTATGCAAATGGAGCCAGAGGCCAGACTCGTCATGTTCCCGGAACTGGCGGTCACAGGCTACGATTTGTCGCCGGGGATTCGTCAGGCGGCCCAATGCCGAAACGGATCGATCTTTCAGGCATGTGCCCGATTGGCAAGCAGGTACGGCATTTTTCTGGGATACGGATATGCCGAGCAAGGCGAAGGCGGGAAACTGTACAATGCCTATCAGTTGATCGGTCCGGGAGGGGTGAGCGTCATCCATTATCGGAAAATTCACTTGCCCGCAAAGGAGCAAGCGATCTTTTCCCCCGGCAAGCAAACGTATTCCGTTTCGACCGAGCTTGGAACAATCGGCGTGCTCATATGCTGGGACATGGCCCAGCCGCATTTGGCGGAAGGGCTGGTGAACGCAGGTGCCGACCTGATTCTATTGCCGGCTGCGTGGGAGACTCCGCTTGACTATCCGCACGCACGCTTTCAACCGCCGAATTTCTTCCCGCACCAGCCGTACTTTGCCTTTTGCAACCAGGCAGGAGTCGTGGATGGGGTCCGTTTTTTTGGACACTCCTCTGTTTGTCCTCCCGCCAGCTGCACAGACCAGGTTGTCGCAGGGAAGCACGAGCAAATCATGATCGCAACCATCGTGTTGGAAAAACCATCTTCCACATCAAGCTATGGAGGGGGGAGGAAGTGGAGCTTTTAACGTTATTACTTTTGGAGCGCATGGGGCTTTTGATGGCCGTCACGTTTACGCTGATCCAGATTCCGCAGTTCCGCAAAATGCTGGACAGGCAGTTTAATCTCGCTACGTCGATTTTCATTTCGTTGATTTTCGGGCTATTCGGAATCGCTGGGACGTATGCAGGTGTCATTGTCGATGAGTCAGGCTTTAAGCCGGATTTCTGGATTTTTGCCCTGGAGCATGACCAGGTGGTGGCCAATTCCAGCCTGGTCGGCGTCGTGATCAGCGGCCTGCTCGGTGGGCCGGTTGTCGGACTGGGGGCAGGCATACTTACGGGCATCCACCTGTATTCACTCGGCGGCTTGGCAGCGATCCCGATGGGGCTGTCGGCACCGTTGACCGGCTTATTGACCGGATGGGTTGCACGGTTTTTCTCCGACGAACGGGTCATCTCGCCGGCAAAAGCTCTGTTTATTGGCATGTTTGCCCCGATTTTGCAGATGGGGTTAATCCTTATCTTTTCCCAGCCACCGGAAACAGCCATTGGGGTCGTGAATCTGATTGGCATTCCGGTCGTCATTACAAACAGCATTTTTATCGCGATCTTTACGACGATGATCCGGCTTGCCTTGAAGGAAGAGGAGCGTACAGCTGCCTTCGAGGCGGAGCGGGCGCTCAAGATCGCAGAGCTGCTGCTTCCCCATCTGAAGCGTGGATTAACGCGGGAAACGGCTGAGATAACAGCACACATTCTGAAGCAGGAGCTCCAGGTGGTAGCTGTGGCCGTCACCAATACCGAGCATATTTTGGCCCATATCGGACTGGCCGCTGATCACCATGAACCGGGTGAAAAGCTGCAAACAGAAGTGTCGCGTGTCGCTTTGAACACCGGAAGGGTGCAAGTCGCGCTGACAAGCGAGCAAATCCAGTGCCGCAATCCCGAGTGCCCACTCAGCTCCGTGATCGTCATCCCATTCAGCGAGGCGGGGCGGGTGGTTGGTTTGATCAAGCTGTATTACCAACGTTCGCAGCAAATTCGCAAAATTGAAGAGGTGGTTGCGCGAGGCTTGAGCAACCTGATCTCGGATCAGCTTAATCTCGCCTTTGCGGAAAAAATGAACAACCTGATGAAGGATGCGGAGCTTCGGCTGCTGCAGGCGCAAATCAATCCCCATTTCCTGTTTAATACGTTGAATTCGATTGTGACACTGATCCGGATCGACCCTGCCCTGGCACGTCACATGACGATTCAGCTTGGCGTGTTTATGCGGATGAATTTAAAAATGACAACCATGCAGCTCGTCCCCATCCACCAGGAGCTCAGTCATTTGCAATCGTTTCTGGAAATTGTCAAAATCCGTTTTGCCGACCAATTTCATGTACAATGTGAGGCAGAAGACGGAATCGAACAAGCAATGATTCCGCCCTTGACCCTTCAGCCGCTCATCGAAAACAGCATACAGCATGGATTAAAAGGGAGGCCCACGGGTGGTTTGATCCGCATTACCGTTGTCCCCCGGGGACATCGGGTACGAATTGCCATTGAGGACAACGGCTCAGGTTTGCCTGATGACCTGCTGCAAAAATTGGGGAAAATCAACGTAACGAGTGAAGAAGGAAACGGCATAGGTGTATACAATGTCAACCAGCGACTGGTAAGTCTGTTCGGGGTGAACAGCCAACTGCACTACGAGAACAGAATCGAAGGCGGAACAAGGGTCGTATTCGAGATTCCACTCGATACTAAGAAGGGAGATGCATAAGCCATGCGAATTCGTATCATGGTCGCCGAAGACGAGCGACTAGCCCGGGAAGAGCTGCTCTATTTGCTGGAACAGGAGGAGGAGGTTGAGCTGTTGCCGAGCGCTGCCAACGGAAGGGAGCTGCTTGAGCTTGTTTCGGCGCATGAGCCCGATGTTGTTTTTCTGGATATCAAAATGCCGGAGATGGAAGGGGTGCAAGCAGCCCGCATGCTTGCCGCGCGCAAAAAACAGCCGTTGCTCGTATTCTGTACGGCTTATGAAAATTATGCGCTGGATGCATTCGGCGTCAATGCTGTCGATTATTTGCTGAAGCCGATTGAGCCGCATCGGCTGAAACAGACACTCGCGCGACTGCGCAGCAGACTGCAGAATCCGACTCCTTCCGTTCCGAATCCGACTTCAACCGCTTCGGTCGCAGGACAGCTAGGCTCTAAGGTAGCCAAGCTGCTGATCGATGATGGGGAACGATTCATTGTGATCGACCCGGAGTCGATCCTGTATGCCATGCGCGACGAACGTGTTGTGCAAATCTTTACGTCCACGCAGACCTATACGTCCAAAATGACTCTGCAGCAGCTTGAGGAAAAGCTGAAGGCACATCCATTTTTCCGTATCCATCGCAGCTATTTGGTCAATATTTTGTACGTAAGCGAAATCGCTCCATGGTTTAACGGCGCCTATAACCTGACGCTAAAGGATGCCAGGAAGACGCAATTGCCTGTATCGCGTTCCTACGCCAAGGATTTGCTGAAGCTGCTGGAAGGCAATTGATCGAAGGTGCGATCAAGGGTTGCTCGGTTGGAGAAACCAAACGGAACCGTTTTTTTGCGATTCACGCATGCAATTTGGCATGATACACAAGAATCCTCCCGTTGAAGAATGAATGCAATATAATCACGTTAAAGCGCTTACAAGAGTAAATATTCAAACAAAGGAGAGGTGTGTATGGCCCAATCGTCATCCGCGAAGCAAATGCAACAAAGCGGAACTCAGGAGCAACCCCTTTACTCAGCGATCGTTCAGTCACAAGATTTCAAACGGCTGATCGCAGCCAAAAAGGCATTTATCATTCCTCTTACGCTCTTTTTCTTCATCTTCTACTTCGCGCTGCCTTTCATGACGGCTTACTCCAAGGTGTTGAATACTCCGTTCATCGGATCGATCACATGGGCATGGGTATTTGCCTTTGCACAATTCATTATGACATGGGCACTCTGCATGATTTACACGAAAAAAGCAGGACAGTTCGACAAAATGGTCGATGAGATCAAGAGCAAATGGAGCAAAGGAGGCGGCGAGCAATGAACATAACCGCGTTTCTGCTGTTCCTGGGGATCGTCCTCCTGACGCTTGTCATCACTTATTTCGCATCGAAGAAATCGAAAACGGCAAGTGAATTCTACACAGCCGGGGGTGGGCTGACAGGCTGGCAAAATGGGCTGGCCATTGCAGGCGACTACATGTCTGCTGCCTCCTTCCTTGGCATCGCCGGGACGATCGCGCTCGTGGGATACGATGGCTTCTTCTACAGCATCGGGTTCCTTGTCGCCTATCTGGTCGTGCTGTACCTGGTGGCGGAGCCTCTCCGCAATCTCGGGAAATACACGATGGCGGATATGATTGCCGCTCGCTTTGACAACAAAAAAGTCCGCGGCGTTGCTGCACTGAACACGATCAGCATCTCGATTTTTTACATGATCGCACAGCTTGTGGGAGCAGGCGCTCTGATCAAGCTGCTGCTCGGATTGGACTACACGACATCCGTTCTGATTGTCGGCGTTCTGATGACCGTCTACGTTGTTTTCGGCGGCATGACGGCGACAAGCTGGGTGCAGATCGTTAAGGCCGTCCTGCTGATGGCGGGAACGTTTATCATCTCCCTGATCGTCTTTGCCAAATTCGATTTCAGCGTCGTTGCGATGTTCGATCATTTGAAAACAGCCACACCGCTCGGCGATGCGTTCCTCAATCCAGGAAACAAGTACAAAAATGGCATTGATACCATTTCGTTAAATCTAGCACTCGTGCTCGGAACAGCGGGATTGCCTCACATTTTGATTCGCTTCTTTACGGTAAAGGATGCGCCGACAGCGCGCAAATCGGTCGTGTATGCAACCTGGCTCATCGGCATATTCTATGTCATGACGTTGTTCCTCGGCTTCGGCGCAGCTGCTTTCGTCGGTTTCGATACAATCACCGCAGCGGACAAAGCAGGCAACATGGCAGCTCCCTTGCTGGCTAAAGCACTTGGCGGTGACTTCCTGTTCGCATTCGTTTCAGCGATTGCTTTTGCAACGATTCTGGCAGTCGTGGCAGGTCTCGTATTGACGGCGGCTTCCGCCTTCTCGCATGATTTCTACAGCCATATCATTCGCAAAGGAAACGCGACGGAAAAGGAGCAGGTAGCGGTTGCGAAATGGGCTTCCGTCGGGGTATCGGTCATTTCGATCATCCTCGCGCTGTTCGCGCAGAAGATGAACGTCGCCTTCCTCGTATCTCTCGCGTTTGCCGTGGCAGCAAGTGCCAATCTTCCGGTTATTATTTACACAATCTTCTGGAAACGGTTTAATACAGCAGGTGCGGTTACCGGAATGATTGTCGGATTGTTCAGTGCGCTGCTGCTTGTGGTCCTCGGACCAAACGTATGGTCGGCAAAAGGTACCGCCATTCTGCTGGGCGACCCGATTTTCCCGCTGGCCAATCCAGGAATCATTTCCATCCCGCTTGG
>JBLNEJ010000227.1:0-4535 GCA_050262535.1 Clostridia bacterium | reverse complement strand
AGCTGGGCGGGTCCATTCTGCTGCCGATGATGGTCGTCGGCTTGCAGCCACTTGCCGATATCATCACGACGATGATCGGAGGCGGCATCACCGACCGGATCGGCCGCAAGCCGGTGATCCTCGTTTCCTTGCTGATGCAAGCTGCTGCGATCGGCGGGTTCATGTTCGCTGACTCGGTCGCTGCGTTTGCGGTGTTGTACATGGTGATTGGGGTTGGACGCTCGCTGTATATCCCGGCACAACGGGCGCAAATCGCCGACGCTGTCTCCGATGCACAACGCCCGGAGGTTCTTAGTCTCCTAAGCACGGCAGGCTATTTGGGCCAGTCGCTTGGTCCGGTACTGGGGGTACTGATCTACAAATACAACCCGACGATTTTGTTCGGTTTGGATGCGCTGGCGATTGCTCTCTACACCTTGCTGATCTGGCGCAAAACGGTGGAAACGGCTCCTGGGATCAAGGCTGTTTCCATCGAGGAGGCATCAATACGGGGGGCTGCAAGCAGCGATGCAGCGTTTCAAGCTTCAGGACACAGGCACAAGCGCTTCAATCTGCGCGCCGCCTTGGCTGAGCACCGCTACGTGCTGCTGCTCATGGCAAGCTCCCTGCCGATCAGCTTCTTTTACGCCCAATCGGAGACGACGCTGCGGCTTCACCTGCAGCAGCATTTCGTGGAATATGTCGCTGTCATTGCTGGTCTGACTACCGCCAAAGCGATCATGGCTGTCACCCTAGAGCTGTGGCTGGTCAAAAAGACGGAGCGGTTGTCGCTTGCCACGATCATCATGATCGCCACCGCCGGTTTCATGCTCGCTTCACTCGGTTACGGATTCGCCACCTCGTTCGCCGTCCTGCTGCTTGCCCAGCTCGCCGTCATTGTCGGGGAGAGCATCGGGCTGACACATATGCTGAACCATGTTGCCCGGATCGCTCCTGCGGATAAACGGGGACTGTATTTTTCGCTGTATGGCATTCACTGGGACATTTCCCGCACGGTTGGTCCTGTTATGGGCGGCTGGGTTTTGCTGAAGCTGCAAGGGGAATGGCTGTTTGCTCTGACAGCACTGCTGATTTTGGCAGGCGGCCTGGTGCAAAGGCGGTTGGTCAGGTCCTGATCGTATTGGACAGGCTGGCGTTACATGCTTGTGGGGTTCTTTGGACAAAATAGCTGCAGCGATCAATCTGGCAAGGAGTGCGACTACCCATGAAAAAACCACTGATTTTGCTTGTAGCCGCTGCGCTGTTGCTGCTGCAGCCGCTGGATGCGCTTGCGACCTACAACAACGCGGTGTACCACTTCGGCTTCAAAAAAAGCAAAAACGGCCAGCTTCCCTCGATCGACGAGGAAGGGTTCAAGCCGATCATTCAGAAGCATGGCGCTGTTTTTTTGGCTGATCCTGCGAAAAAAGAACTGTACCTGACCTTTGACAACGGCTATGAGAATGGATTTACGGCGAGGATTCTGGATACGCTGAAGGAAAAAAAGGTGCCGGCCATCTTTTTTGTCACCGGCCATTATGTAAAAGAGCAGCCGGAGCTGTTGAAGCGGATGGTCGCAGAGGGGCATATGATCGGAAATCATTCGTGGAGCCATCCCGATTTGACGACCGTTTCCGAGGCCAAAATCAAGGAGGAGCTTGACTCGGTAAAAACGGAAGTCAGCCGCATTACGGGGCAGCAGGACATGAAATATTTGCGTCCACCCCGGGGAATCTTCAGCGAGCGGACGCTTGCGGTAAGCAAGCAGCTTGGCTATACCAGCGTGTTCTGGTCAATCGCATACCGCGATTGGGAAACAAAGGTACAGCGCGGAAAACAATACGCATATGATCAGGTGATGGCCCAGCTTCATCCCGGGGCGGTCATTTTGCTGCATTCCGTTTCGAAGGACAATGCGGAAGCACTTGGCAGCATCATTGACGCCGCCCGCAAGCAAGGGTACGCATTCAACAGCATGGAGCAATTAAACCATCCGTCGGAGATGCTCCCTCTCCATTAGGCGGGGCGCTTGGCGGGAAGCAGCTTCAACAGCTCGGCACACGAGCGTTTGCAAAACATGACCGGCAGGTTTTGTTCCTTTGCTTTCTGCTTGATGCTCGTGGAAAGATTATGATTCACGAAATCGGTCAGCACCAGGACCATATTCGTATTCGCAGGGATTTTCACATTGACCTGGGAGCTTTTTCTCCCTGTGATATGGTGAATTTCTTCATATCCGTTTCCTTGCAGAAGATCGATAATCCGTCCCAATCGATCTCCACCCACTACAAGTATCGACGCCATCTCGCGCACCTCCACTGTGATTTATGTTGTATGTAAATGTGAACGGCTCCCGCTCCGAGTTAACGCGATTGCAACCGCGAGCGGGTGCCTTTTGCTTCGAAAGTTATCATGCACGATCCGTTATCAAAAGTTTAATACCGACTATTCCAACCTGTCAAGTATGATTTAAACAAGTACCCATTCCTTTGCTTTTTGTACAAATGAAAAAGGCTCCCTTCCACAGGAAGCCCTCAGTTATCTACTCTTCGCTAGCAGGAGCCGTCTCCCGCCCAAACCCGTTCATAAACCAGCAGGATGCAATCAATGCGAGGCTTGCCGCAATGAGCACCAGCTTCAGCATAAACAGATTGCTTCCATCGAAAAAAAGCATGAAGGCACCGACCGATAACACTCTGCCCGCATTCAGCGCCAGCTCCCGGACCACCATATACTCAGTTCTCGCCTGAGACAGTTGCTGCGAGTGGGCACGGGTCATCGCATTGTAAATGTTGGTATTAAAGGGCACGATGAAAAACGGCGTAAAGATCGCATTCAGCAGTCCAAAGATGAGCAATGTATACCGGTTGATATCAAGCGCTAGCACAAATGACGCTGCCACCAGCACCATCGTTCCGATTACCAGCATGCGATTGCGCGTTCCTGTGGCAATCCATTTCCCCACTCCGTAATAAGCTGCCATCCCGACAGCCGAGATCAGGGCGGCGAACCACCCCAGGCTCACCTCGCTTCCCGTCGCAATATAGACGAGCAAGAACACAATGAACGCAAAAATGCCCTCGCGCATGCCAAAAGCAAAGGTTGCCAGCATCGCCATTTTCCACGGGCGGCAGCGGACACTTTCTACAAGCGCCTCAACCAGTCGGTACTCGGACGGATATTTGTGCTTGTCGATCCAGAAGCTTGCCACCGCCACTGCGCAAAACAGCAGCAGCGAGACGAGAAACACGATCTGGTACCCGCTCAAATCATGATATAACCCGATCACATACCCGGATAAAAGCGGTGCAAGTATGCCCGCCCCGGAGGTCAAAAATCCGTTTAGTCCAAAAAAATAGTCGCGATTCCGCTGGTGTGTGACATCGAGAAAGAGCACGTTGCACGCCATCCAGTAAAATCCTGAGGCAATCCCCTGCAGCATCCCAGCCTGCCACACATTTTGCACCGCATCCTCCTGCAAGTACAGGATGTATAGAAAGAAAAGCGCGTTCAACACCACGCCCAGCTGAAAAATTCTCGTCCTTCCCCATTTTCCCATCAACCACCCAGCAAACGTGAACGTAATCGCGATCATCACGTAATTCATCAGGTTGTACATGGCGACATCGCGAAAATTCGTCCCGATTTTCCACAAATAGGTGTTCACGAACACATTGGACAGCGTTACGGAAAACGCAAACAGTCCATTCAAGACAAGCATCAGCTTCGCGTCTTTCGCGAGCATTTTGCTGTCGGTCAATTCTGCCTCGTTCATCAGCAAAGGCCCCTCTTCCCATCATGGTTGTGCAATTCAAGCTCTTTCCCTTTTATCGGACGTTTGCTGTCGCTTCTCACCGTTTTTATCAAGTCTTCATCATATCTTAATAAAGCGATTTCTCGTACATTCCACACATTCCGAGAATCGTCATATTTCCCGTTCGGTCAATAACTAAAATATGGTATACTCAGACTAAACTTACATAGGGAAGCGATGATCAGTCATTCATATTTGGGCACTAGGATGACTGGGAGCGAGTAGTGCAACCGACCATTTCTTTTTTCAACAGAAGTGGTCGGTTTTTTTCTTTCCGCGTATGTACAGAAATAAAGGCAAAAGGAGATTGGGTACAATGAAGGGCATCCTGAAAAAAATGCTGATCAACATATCGCTGCTGGTCGTCGTGATTTCTGTTTTTCTGGGAGCTGTCAGCTATTACGTCTCGTCCGGTGCGTTGATCTCGGAAACCGAAGCGAGCCTATTAAGCAAGGCCAATGATAACGCCAAGCTGCTAGAAGAACGGATGGCCGGAAAAAGTAAGGAACTGGAGACGCTTGCTGCTCAAAACGACATCACCGGAATGAACTGGCAGCAGCAGAAGCCGTTGCTGGAGAAGGAAGCGAAGCGGCTCGATTACCTTGGCATCGCCATCGTCGACCTTCAGGGCCAAGCTCGCTATACCGATGAATCAACACTTGATTTGAGTGACCGGGATTATGTCCAAAAATCGTTGAAAGGGCAAAAAGCCATTTCCGATATCATTATCAGCCGCAAAACT
>JBLNEJ010000226.1:0-6402 GCA_050262535.1 Clostridia bacterium | reverse complement strand
ACATGACCGATCAGGAGCTGCAGCGTTTGACCGAAGAGATATCACTTCGGTTTTTTGGCAGACGATTTGCCCATCAGGCACGGTTCAACAACAGGCTCCGCACGACAGGGGGCAGGTATTTGCTGCGGTCGCACGATATCGAGCTCAACCCGAAGCATTTGACCGAGCATGGGGAGGAAGAGCTTGTCGGGATCATCAAGCATGAGCTGTGTCACTACCATCTGCATTTGCAGAAAAAGGGCTACAAGCACGCGGATGCCGACTTCAAAACATTGCTCAGGCAGGTTGGCGGCAGCCGGTATTGCCAAAGTGTGGGCAAGAAGCCGAATGTGCGGCCGTGTCTGTTTGAGCTGGTGTGTCAGGAATGCGCAATGAGCTACAAACGGAAGCGAAAGATGGACCCGACTCGCTATGCGTGTGGACGGTGCCGGGGGAAGCTGATCCTGCGCCCGTTGTCGTAATGGTTCACGCTTCGGCTTTCTTGCACAGCTCGAAGCACGCGGGTATAATGGGTGAAAACATGGGTAAAGTGAGGCGGTAGCGGTGGCGAACGATGAATTCTCCTACATCCGTCAGTGGACTGGTCGTTCTGCCGGTCAAACGGGCGACGGGTTGGTGGTGGGAATTGGCGATTATGCTGCCGTTTTTGCCGTGTCTTCCGATAGAGAAACGGTCGCTTGCTGTGATGCGATGATCGAAACGGTTCACTTTTTGCGTGAGACGATGCATCCGGCAGATATCGGCTACAAATCATTTGCCAGCAACATCAGCGATATTGCCGCCATGGGGGGAATTCCCCGCTATGCGCTTGTGACCATCGGCCTTTCGCCTGCATGGACAGCAGATGAATGCGATCTCGTTTACGAGGGAATGTACGAGGCGTGCAGTGAGTATGGTGTACGAATCATTGGTGGAGATACCGTTTCTACTCCGGATGCGTTGCATCTGTCTGTCACCTTGATCGGTGAAGTGGAGCGGGGGAAGGCATTGCTACGTTCAACAGCCAAGCCTGGTGATGCCGTGTTTGTGACGGGGGCGTTAGGAGCTTCCGCAGCGGGTCTGCATCTGTTGCAGGCGGCAAAGGAACGTGGAACGCCGCTTGTCATTGAAACACCTTGGAAAGAGCTGGCCAGCGCACATCAGCGGCCAAAGGCGCAAGTTCAGGCGGGACGGCTTTTGCATCGAGTTTCCGGAAGGGGTGCACTCAATGACGTGAGCGACGGATTGGCATCCGAGCTGTGGGAAATTGCTGAGGCAAGCAGCGTGGCGATTCGCGTCGACGAACAACGGATTCCAGTATGTCCGACTGCCTGTACGTATGGGCGTACGGTTGGCAAAGACGCACTGGATTGGGCGTTGTATGGCGGAGAGGATTATCAATTGGTCGGGACGGTAGCTCGTGCCGAGGAAGACCAGCTTGTCCAGCTTTTCAATGAGCAAGGTTTGCCACTCAGCATCATTGGGGAGGTTGCGGCAGGAGAGCCACAGGTAAGCATCCGATCAGCCGATGGCATGGTACCGTTGTCCAAGGGCGGCTACAATCATTTTTCTACATAGAGGGGAGTCAGGCGGATGGACAGATCATACCGCTGGCAGCTAAACGGGGCGGACGAGACGCAGTCGTTTGCCCAGACGCTGGCAGAATTGCTCGAACCGGGCGATTTTCTGTCGCTTGAAGGCGACCTGGGTGCGGGCAAGACGACATTTACCCAAGGGCTGGCGCGCGGCTTGGGCATCAAAGGGGCGGTAAACAGCCCTACGTTTACAATCGTCAAGGAGTACATGGGGCGATTGCCGCTGTACCATTTTGATGTGTATCGGGTAGGTGATGACATCGAATCGGTTGGTGCAGATGATTATTTTTACGGTGAGGGTGTATGCGTGGTGGAATGGGCGTCCATGATTGAGCCCAGGTTGCCTGAGGAGCGACTCACTGTTACGCTGGAGCGGGCGGAGGAAGCGGACGAACGGATTGTGACGCTTACCCCGCAAGGCCAGCGATATGTCGAATTGTGTGAGGAGTTAAGCCGGAATGCGGATGTTAGCAATCGACACGTCTAATCTCGTGCTGAGCGTGGCAGTTGTCGAAAAAGCGAGAGTACTGGGTGAACTGACAACCAATCTGAATAAAAATCATTCGGTCCGTCTGATGGATTCGATTTCCTATCTGCTGCAGCAATTGGACATGAAGCCAAAGGAATTGTCCGGCATCGCGGTCGCCAAAGGGCCGGGCTCCTACACAGGGGTCAGAATCGGCGTAGCAACAGCCAAAAGCATGGCTTGGGCACTTGGCATCCCGGTGGTCGGCATCTCCAGTTTGCAGGCATTGGCCAGCAATGGCGCAGGCTTTGGCGGGGGGATTGTTCCGCTGTTTGATGCAAGAAGAGGGCAAGTGTATACGGGACTGTACCAAACAGGAGAATCGCTGCTCCCCAAGCTGGCAATGCCGGAGCGGATCATCCTGCTGCGGGACTGGCTTCCGATGATCCGGGAGCAGATGGGTGAGCAGCCTCTTCTCTTTCTGGGAGACGATGTGTCACTCCATCGCGAAGCCATTGTCGAAGTGCTTGGGGAGCAGGCAGTATTTGCTGCACCATCCTTTCATTTGCCGAGAGCGGCCCACATCGGCTGGATGGGGCTGGCCATGCTCGAGAAAGCCGATTCGCCGCATGAATTGATGCCGGAATATCTGCAAGTTGCGGAAGCCGAGGCCAAATGGCTTGCTTCCCAACAAGCGAAGCAATAAGGGAGTCTGATTTTATGACAGAGAACGATTGGCTCCACTTTCGCTTTATGACGATTGAAGACGTGGAAGCGGTGGCGGAGCTGGAAGAGCTTTCCTTTCCCACACCTTGGCCGAAGGATGCGTTCGTGAACGAAATGACGATCAATCAGCATGCCAAGTACATGCTGGCGATCGCCGAAGACAAAATCGTAGCCTACTGTGGGGTATGGATCATCATTGATGAGGCGCATATTACAAACATTGCCGTTCATCCCGACTATCGGGGAAGAAAGATCGGTGAAATGCTGATGCGCCAGGTGATGGGCTTGGCCGTATTGCTTGGAGCGGAGCGGATGACATTGGAGGTGCGTCCGTCCAATCAGACCGCGCGCAATTTGTACGACAAGCTGGGATTTACGGCAGCAGGAGTACGAAAAGGCTATTATTCGGATAATAATGAAGATGCCATTATCATGTGGGTGGAGTTAAATGGAAAAGAACTGGAATAATACAACTGGCCCGACGTTTATTTTGGGGATTGAGACAAGCTGTGACGAGACCTCGGCAGCGGTTGTGCAGGACGGACGAATCGTTCTGTCCAACATCATCGCCTCCCAGGCTGACATTCATAAGCGCTTTGGCGGCGTTGTCCCCGAGGTAGCCTCTCGCCGCCATGTGGAGAATATTACGCTGACGATTGAACAGGCACTGTCGGAAGCGGGGAAAACATTGGATGACATCGCGGCTATCGCGGTTACGTGTGGCCCGGGATTGGTTGGGGCGCTGCTGGTCGGAGTGGCCGCAGCGAAAGCGATCGCCTTTGCCAGGGAGATCCCGCTGATTGGTGTCCATCATATTGCAGGGCACATCTATGCCAACCGCCTTGTAACCGAAATGCAATTCCCGCTGGTCACGCTCGTTGTTTCGGGAGGGCATACGGAGCTTGTGCTGATGAAGGAGCATAATCGTTTCGAAATTCTTGGTGAAACACGCGACGATGCCGCAGGGGAAGCATATGACAAAGTAGCGCGTTCGCTGTCCTTGCCATATCCCGGCGGACCGGAAATCGATCGGCTGGCTGCGGAGGGCACCCCGTCGATTCCCCTCCCTCGCGCATGGCTGGAGCCGAACTCCTATGATTTCAGCTTCAGCGGTTTGAAATCAGCCGTGCTCAATACGTTGCACAACGCGGCACAAAGAGGAGAAACCGTGAACCCTGCCGATCTGGCTGCAAGCTTTCAGGAATCTGTCGTGGAAGTGCTTGTGGAAAAAACGTTGCGCGCCGCCAAAGAGCATCGTGTTCAGCAGGTTCTCCTTGCAGGTGGGGTAGCAGCCAACAAGGGGCTTCGCACTGCTTTGGCAAAACGGTGCGAAGAAGCGGGGATACCCTTGGTCATTCCGCCGCTGTCGCTATGTACAGACAACGCTGCAATGATTGCAGCCGCTGGTTTTGTCTCCTACCTAGAGGGAAAATTCGCTTCTCTCGATTTAAACGGAACTCCCAATCTCTCTTTGCAAACCCCAACCTCTGTCGAGTAACTTTCGGCAGAGGTTTTTTAGTCGATAGGAATTTATAAAATCCTGTCGACATAAGTGCAGCTAAGGCTTTGCCAAAAGACTTGGCACAGCCAAGCTTTCTAATATGCGGTGGACTGTCTCTAATTATCCACAGGTTTTGTTGAATAAACTCGGATTGCGTGAACGCTTACCTGTGAATACTGGTGATAAACAGGAAAAATCACTTGCTATGGGTAGGAAGTTCCTGTGAATAACACTGTGGTTATTGTGGATAAACCTGTTGATAACTCTTTGTTCATCCACAGGTGATCGCCTGATTATTAACAGGAGGCAGCATGACTTACAAACAAATTTTGCAAATAATGTGGATACTGTCTGTCGCAGTGTCTTCTTTTTTCTGCATGGGCAAGGGAATTGCGGCAACGGAAGGGCAACGGCAAGCAATTGTGCTGTTCATTGACGGGTTATCGTTTGCGGATGTGGACAACTTGTATGCTCATCCACAGCTGCGGCGTTCACTTGATTCAGCAGCCATCGGGGCGATGAGCATCCGGACACCGGGTGCGCGGACGGTTGAAAATGCGTATCTGCAACTGGGCAGCGGCTCGCAGGCGGTATATTCACCGCGCAGCGATTCAGGATATATGGCGGATGAACTGCTGGCCAGTGGAGAAACAGCTGCTGAGCGAATGAGTCGGGTGAAGGGGACGACCGCAGCGGGTCAAAACGTGCCTGCGGTTCTGTTTCCGGGAATCCATCGCTTGCGAAAAGAGAATCAGGGAAAACCGTATACGGAACGGATCGGTTTGCTTGGATCAATGCTTGGCGGGCAAGGAGTCAAGGTGGCGTTGTTTGGAAATGGCGATTACGGCATGGTCAGACACCGGCCAGCCGCTTTATTTGCGATGAATCGGGAAGGCGAAATTCCAACCGGAGATGTATCCGCAGCGCTGCTGCAGAAATCATCCGACGATCCATTTGGAGTAAAGACCGACTATGCCAAGCTGGCTGCCCTGTTAACGGGGCCACGCACCGGCCAAGAGCTGATGGTGGTGGAGCTGGCCGATTTGGCACGCTTGTATCGCATGAGGGAGGAGATGAGCGAGGAACGGTTTGCGATGCAGCATGAGCGGGTGATGGCGGAGCTGGCCACATTCTTGGCTAAAATTGCGGAACGCCGCGTGCCCAACCAGCTTTTGCTCGTGCTGTCGTCATCCGTCAACCCTGCTGCACAGCAGGATAAATCGTATTTACATCCAGTTTTCCTGTGGCAGGGCAAAGAGAAGGCTGGCTGGCTTACTTCCCATACGACACGGCAAGGTGGACTGGTTAGTGGATTGGACGTGCTTCCTACGATAGCAGCCTGGTTTCATCTTCCCATTCCTGCCGATCTCGCCGGACATGTGATGAAGCGTGATGGGGTGGGTGGGGCAGCAACAGCAACAGTTGAACAATTGCTAGAGAAGGTAAGCTGGATTGATCATATTTACCGCAACCGGCCAATGGTGCTGTCGGGCTATGTGATGATCCAAATCTTTGTATTGCTTGTTTCGCTCATTTGCTGGTTCTGGCAGCGTCGGAACCAAGCGTCGAATCTGGACGGATCAAACCGCCTCGCGCGCCTTTTGCTCGTATCGATGTTGCTTTATCCGGGGCTGTTTTTATTGGAGCCATTGCTTCCTTGGCGTGTGAATGCCGTGATGGTTCTTGGACTGCTGGTTGTGCTTTCACTGGCTGCGGCAGCATTGCTGGAGAGGCAAAAAGTATTGTCATCACCCGCGGCCGCCGCATTTTTTTCGGCAGGCTGTATACTGATTGGCGGGTTTTACGGGAATGAAATGATCAGCCGATCGTATATGGGCTATGATCCGGTGATTGGTGCGCGGTTTTATGGATTGGGTAACGAGTTGGAAGGGGTGCTGATCGGGGCAAGCATTTTGGTGGCAGCCTGGGTCAGGGAGGCGACGCGTTCGGAGTCCCGTTTGACAAGGAGGGCGGGCGGATTGCTGGTCATCTGCTGGTTTGCCCTGGTGCTTATCTATATGGGACTCCCGTCGCTTGGGGCGAATGCCGGCGGTTTTTTGGCCGGGGCGATCGGCTTTGGCATCGCACTGATGCGTTTTTACAGTGTGGATATCAAAAAGCGAGGCTTCCTGATT
>JBLNEJ010000225.1:0-12953 GCA_050262535.1 Clostridia bacterium | reverse complement strand
CAAACGTTTCCCACGGGTAAATGAACGCTGCCACAATCCACAGTGAGACCGCGGCAATGATTTGCGAATAGACCGTCACCATAATTACCGGAACCCCGCGCTTCGATGCCGTCCGTACGAACAGACCTCCGATTACATAGAAGAGCATGGATACGAAAACAAGTACATCTCCCCACCCACTAAAGCTCAGTTCTCCCTCTTGTCTTGAGAGAACGACCATCAGCACGCCCCCAAAACCGAGCAGAACCCCGACCAGCTTATTCCTTGTCAAAGGCTCTCCTAGAAACGGCACTGCCAGAAGTGCAGTCACAAGCGGATTGAGTCCAAGCATCAGTGAAGTGTTTCCCGCTGTAGTAGAGCTGATCCCTGACGCGAGCAAAATTTGATGCAGCGTGATCGACGTAAACGCAACGGCCGTAATCAACAACCAGCCTTTTTTGTCGATTGCGATTTTTTCCTTTTGCACAAAAATAATCGGTAACAGTACCAAAGCCGCAACCAACATCCGTATAGCCGCAATGAGAACCGGCGGAAAAAAAGCCAAATACTTGACCATGACGACATTCAATCCCCACATGGCCACGACACCGCACAGCATTGCGTACACGATTTTTTCTCTTTTCATGATAAGCCTCGCCTTTTTTGAAAACGATCGTTGGTTTTCAATCAAATTTGGATGTGATCGTATTGTAGCACATCCAAACAAAGCAAGTAACTGAATGATTTCGATTAGAATAATCAATAAAAACGATTATACAATGAAGCATTTGATTGGTTCCGCTTCTCTTTTGGACGGGCTCTCGACCATAAAGAAAAGCCCCAGCAATTGCTGGGGCTTCCTCTCGGAAAACTATTCGATGATGGAAGCTACTACGCCTGCACCTACAGTGCGGCCACCCTCACGGATCGCGAAACGAGTACCTTGTTCCATCGCAACTTTGGAGATCAGTTCTACAGTGAACTCGGTGTTGTCACCAGGCATTACCATCTCAACGCCTTCTGGCAGTTGGATGATACCAGTAACGTCCGTAGTACGGAAGTAGAATTGTGGACGGTAGTTAGCGAAGAAAGGAGTGTGACGGCCGCCCTCTTCTTTGGACAGAACGTAAACTTCTGCTTTGAACTTGGAGTAAGGCTTAACGGAACCTGGTTTCGCCAAGCATTGTCCACGCTCGATGTCTTTACGCTCAACACCGCGCAGCAGGGCACCGATGTTGTCACCAGCTTGAGCTTGATCCAGCAATTTGCGGAACATCTCAACACCAGTTACAACGGATGTGCGAGTTTCTTCAGCCAGACCAATGATTTCAACTTGGTCACCAACTTTAACGATACCGCGCTCAACGCGACCAGTAGCTACAGTACCACGACCAGTGATCGTGAACACGTCCTCTACAGGCATCAAGAAAGGTTTGTCAGTTGCACGCTCAGGAGTTGGGATGTAGCTGTCAACAGCGTCCATCAACTCAACAATTTTTTTAGCCCACTCGCCAGTAGGGTTTTCGAGAGCTTCTTTAGCGGAACCTTTGATTACTGGAGTATCGTCACCTGGGAACTCATAAGTGGAGAGCAGGTCACGGATTTCCATTTCAACCAGTTCCAACAACTCTTCATCGTCAACCATGTCGCATTTGTTCATGAATACAACGATGTAAGGAACGCCTACTTGTTTGGAGAGCAGGATGTGCTCGCGAGTTTGTGGCATTGGACCGTCAGCAGCGGATACTACGAGGATCGCGCCGTCCATTTGAGCAGCACCAGTGATCATGTTTTTAACATAGTCAGCATGGCCTGGGCAGTCTACGTGAGCGTAGTGACGGTTGTCAGTTTCATACTCAACGTGAGCTGTGTTGATTGTGATACCGCGCTCTTTTTCTTCTGGAGCAGCGTCGATGCTTGCATAGTTCATAGCTTTTGCTTTACCGGATTGTGCCAATACAGTTGTAATAGCAGCAGTCAGGGTAGTTTTACCATGGTCAACGTGACCGATTGTACCGATGTTTACGTGCGGTTTATTCCGCTCAAATTTTTCTTTTGCCATGAGAGTTTAATCCTCCTCAAATTATCATATTGAGTAAGTATGGAATAGAAAGGTTTACGTAGCCAAGGATTTTTATCCATGTTATATTGTAAACCTTTCTTGATTTAAGATAAAGAGTTGAAACGTTAAGAGATTATTCACCTTTGGACTTCTTGATAATCTCTTCCGCAATGAACTTCGGTACTTCTTCGTAGTGATGAATTTCCATCGCATACGTACCGCGACCTTGCGTACGGGAACGCAATACTGTGGAATAACCAAACATCTCGGACAATGGCACCATGGAACGGATGATCTGTGCATTTGCACGAGCTTCCATACCTTCGATGCGACCGCGACGGGAGTTCAGGTCACCCATTACGTCACCCATGTAATCTTCTGGAACGGTTACTTCTACTTTCATGATTGGCTCAAGCAGAACCGCGCCACACTTCTTCGCAGCTTCTTTCAGCGCCAAGGAACCCGCTACTTTAAACGCCATCTCGGAGGAGTCAACGTCATGGTAGCTACCATCCACAACTGTCGCCTTGATATCTACGAGTGGGAAGCCGGCGATTACACCATTCTTCATGGACTCTTCGATACCAGCTTGAACAGCCGGGATGTATTCTCTTGGTACTACGCCACCCACGATTTTGTTTTCGAATACAAAACCTTGGCCAGCTTCCAAAGGTGCGAACTCAACCCAAACGTGACCGTATTGACCACGACCACCGGACTGACGCACGAATTTCCCTTCGACTTTTGCAGCCTGACGGAATGTTTCGCGGTAAGCAACCTGTGGAGCACCTACGTTTGCTTCAACCTTGAACTCGCGTTTCATACGATCCACGATGATTTCCAGGTGAAGCTCACCCATACCCGCGATGATGGTTTGACCCGTTTCTTCGTCGGTGTATGTTTTGAAGGTTGGATCTTCCTCAGCCAATTTCGACAGGGCAATACCCATTTTGTCTTGGTCAGCTTTGGATTTTGGTTCGATCGCAACTTGGATTACCGGCTCAGGGAATGTCATCGATTCCAGGATAACCGGAGATTTCTCGTCGCACAGAGTATCACCAGTGGTGGTATCTTTCAAACCTACAGCAGAAGCGATGTCACCCGAGTAAACGGTAGTGATCTCTTCGCGGTGGTTTGCGTGCATTTGCAGGATACGACCTACACGTTCACGTTTACCTTTTGTCGAGTTGAGAACATAGGAACCGGAGTTCAATGTTCCGGAGTAAACGCGGAAGAAAGTCAACTTACCCACATAAGGGTCTGTCATGATTTTGAACGCAAGCGCAGAGAAAGGCGCGTTGTCGTCAGATTCACGAACAGTTTCTTCTTCAGTGTCAGGCAGAACACCTTTGATCGCAGGGATATCAATTGGAGCTGGCAGGTATGCTACAACTGCGTCCAGCATAGGCTGAACACCTTTGTTGCGGTAGGAAGAACCGCACAGTACCGGTACCAGGGATACACTGATGGTCCCTTTGCGGAGAGCGCCCTTGATTTCTTCAATCGTCAGCTCTTCGCCTTCCAGGTATTTCATCATCAACTCTTCATCTTGCTCAGCAGCAGCTTCAACAAGCTTCAAGCGGAGCTCTTCGCACTTGTCAACCAGGTCTGCTGGAATTTCAGTCGTTTTCGATGTTTTACCCAGGTCATCGGTGTAGATGATTGCTTTCATTTCAATCAAGTCAACCATACCTACGAAGGTATCTTCTGCACCGATAGGATATTGGATCGCTACTGGATTTGCACCCAAGCGATTCTTGATTTGATCAACGCACATCTCGAAGTTAGCACCGATGATGTCCATTTTGTTTACATAACAGATACGCGGTACGCCGTAACGGTCAGCTTGACGCCAAACTGTTTCCGTTTGCGGTTCCACGCCACCTTTAGCATCGAAAACGGTTACTGCACCATCAAGTACGCGCAGGGAACGCTCTACCTCAACGGTAAAGTCTACGTGACCAGGCGTATCGATAATGTTGATGCGGTGACCATCCCATTGTGCTGTAGTCGCAGCGGAAGTAATCGTGATACCGCGCTCTTGCTCTTGCTCCATCCAGTCCATGGTTGCTGCACCTTCGTGCACCTGACCAATTTTGTGAACGCGACCGGTGTAGAAAAGAATACGCTCGGTTGTGGTTGTTTTACCAGCATCGATGTGAGCCATGATCCCGATATTACGCGTATTCGCTAAAGAGAACTCGCGAGCCATTTGGTATGCTCCTTCCATAATCGTGTGTGAGAAAAATGAAGAAAACCCAAAGCGGAGAACCCGCTTTGGATTCTACCAGCGATAGTGCGCGAACGCTTTGTTTGCTTCAGCCATTTTGTGAGTATCCTCACGTTTTTTAACAGCTGCACCAGTATTGTTGGCTGCATCCATGATTTCATTCGCAAGACGCTGTTCCATCGTTTTCTCACCGCGATTGCGGGAGTAGTTAACCAACCAGCGCAGACCAAGAGTGGTGCGGCGCTCAGGTTTTACTTCGATTGGAACTTGGTAGTTAGCACCACCTACGCGGCGTGCTTTAACTTCCAGTACAGGCATGATGTTTTTCAGAGCTTCCTCGAAAACTTCCATCGGATTGCGACCTGTACGCTCCTGGATGATGTCAAATGCATTATACAGAAGATTTTGTGCTGTACCGCGCTTACCATCCAACATCAGACGGTTGATCAAACGAGTAACCAACTTGCTGTTGTGAATTGGATCTGGCAATACGTCGCGACGAGTAACTGGACCTTTACGTGGCATCGTGTTCCCTCCTTCTTTGATTGATAGGTTCAAGATTCAGATCGTTACCCGATCTTATTTTTTCTTAGCTGCAGCAGCTGCTTGACCTGGTTTCGGACGCTTCGTACCGTATTTGGAACGACCTTGTTTACGGTTGTTCACACCAGCTGTGTCAAGCGCACCACGAACGATGTGGTAACGTACCCCTGGCAAGTCTTTTACACGACCACCGCGTACCAATACCACGCTATGCTCTTGCAGGTTGTGACCGATACCGCCGATGTAGGCAGTAACCTCGATACCGTTAGTCAAACGCACACGAGCGTATTTACGCAACGCGGAGTTTGGTTTTTTCGGTGTCATCGTACCTACACGAGTGCACACACCACGTTTTTGAGGCGAGCTTTGGTTCGTTTGGGACTTCTTGAAGCTATTGTATCCTTTTTGGAGAGCAGGAGACTTCGACTTCACGACTTTGTCCTCGCGACCTTTGCGAACAAGTTGGTTCATTGTAGGCATATTGTAACCTCCTTCCTGATTACCTTCATTTAAGACCACAGATCCAGGTGAGTCATTTTTAGGTCAAAGAGAAAGTCTTTGTCGGACAAGCTGCAAACACAACCTATCAACAAAAACATTGTTAATCGCTTTTTTTAACCGCAGCAGTCGCTGCGCCCACCTCGATCCCGCACGCTTTGCCTAAGCGGCGCATGGAATCGACGAAAATGACTGGTACACCCTTCTCCTTGCACAGGTTAGCAATCTTTTGAGTCAAACGTTTCTCTGCGTCCTTGGCGATAAATACTTCATCAGCCTTGTTCGCTTCGATCGTTTTAATCGTCTGGTTTATCCCAATCGCTAACTCTTTGGCCCGCTCTACTTTTTCATAAGACATGATTTTCATATCCTCCAAAGCAAAGAATATCAGGCACACTCGAATATCTTAACAGTTCCATAGACGAATGTCAACAAGTGAAAATAAAAAAGTAACAAGGTGCCCCTTCGCAACTACGAGCGGCACCTTGTACTTCTATTTACGATTCAATAGCGGAAACGGCTTCGCGTTCTTGTTCAGCCACACCTTTGAGGCGTGCTTCGAAATCGCCGCGCGTTTCGACTGTCGTGTTGCGATAACGAGACATACCTGTACCTGCTGGTACCAGCTTCCCGATAATGACGTTCTCTTTGAGACCCAACAGGCGGTCTACCTTGCCCTTGATTGCGGCATCGGTCAGCACGCGAGTCGTTTCCTGGAAGGAAGCGGCCGAGAGGAACGAGTCTGTTTCCAAGGAAGCTTTGGTAATCCCGAGCAGAACCGGTCGACCTACAGCCGGATTGCGGCCTTCGATCAGTACTTTTCCATTCGCTAGTTCAAACTCATTTACTTCCACAAATGAGCCTGGGAGCAGATCGGTATCCCCGCTGTCTGCTACGCGGATTTTGCGCAGCATCTGGCGAATCATGACCTCAACGTGCTTGTCGTTGATTTCTACCCCTTGCATACGGTATACCTTCTGCACTTCTTGCAAAATGTAGTTGGATACACCGCGCATTCCGCGAACCTTCAGCATTTCTTTCGGGTCTACGGAACCTTCGGTAAGTTCGTCACCTGCATTCAGCTTGGTTCCTACAGTTACCTTGATTCGCGAACCGTACGGAGCAGCATATACCTTGTTCTCCGCATCACCGCGCACTTCAATCTCACGGCGATCTTTACCTTCGCGAATATCAACGACTTCACCATCGATCTCAGTAATGACCGCTTGCCCTTTCGGATTGCGCGCCTCAAACAGCTCCTGAATACGCGGCAAACCTTGGGTAATGTCATCACCGGCAACGCCGCCCGTATGGAACGTACGCATCGTCAGCTGGGTACCCGGCTCACCAATCGATTGGGCAGCGATGATACCGACTGCTTCCCCGATCTCCACCTCAGCTCCAGTTGCCAGGTTACGACCGTAGCAACGTTTGCATACACCGTGGCTGGTGCGGCAAGACAGCACATTGCGGATGTAAACATCCTTGATACCCAGTTTGGTAATGTATTCAGCCATCTCTTCTGTGATTTCCTCATTACGCTTGATGAGGACTTCGCCAGTTTCCGGATGACGTACTGTTTCAAAGCAGGTACGGCCAATCAAACGATCAGCAAGTTTTTCGATTTCTTCCTTGCCAACCGTAATCGCTGTAACACGAATTCCCTTGTCAGTACCGCAATCGACTTCCCGAACGATTACATCCTGCGCCACGTCAACAAGACGGCGAGTCAGATAACCAGAGTCAGCTGTTCGAAGTGCAGTATCCGCCAAACCTTTACGCGCACCATGCGTGGAGATAAAGTATTCCAATACGGTCAAGCCCTCACGGAAGTTGGACTTGATCGGCAGCTCGATGATTCGACCGGACGGGTTCGCCATCAGACCGCGCATCCCTGCCAGCTGTGTAATCTGCGATACGTTACCGCGCGCACCGGAGTTCGCCATCATGAAGATCGCATTGAACTTATCCATCGACTTCATCAAGACATCGGTTACCTGATCCTTGGATTTGGACCAGATGGAAATGACACGGTCGTAACGCTCGTCATCGGTGATCAAACCGCGACGGTATTGTTGCAGAACTTTGGCTACATCCTCATCTGCTTTAGCGAGAATCTCTTTCTTCTGCTCAGGCACAACGATATCATGCACGGCAATGGTGATACCCGCTTTCGTCGAGTAGGTGAAGCCCAGCTCCTTGATCTTGTCGAGAATCATTGAAGTGTGCATCGTTCCAAAACGACGGAAGCACTCAGAGATGATCGTACCAAGGAAGCCTTTTTTCACAGCACCGTTATCTGGAAGCGTTTTGACAAACTCATTCAGATCGGTACCTTTTTCAAAGACAAAGTATTCATCTGGTACTTGGTTTTGCAGATTGTACTTCGTCGGTGTATTGATGAACGGCAAGTCCGTAGGGAAGATTTCATTGAAGATAATTTTCCCAACGGTCGTAAACAGCAGTGCATCCATTTGTCTTTCCGTAAAGGACTCCTTGTTCAGGCTCTTTGTCGGAACGGCAATGCGAGTGTGCAGGCTGATAAAGCCGTTTTGGTATGCAGCGATAGCATCGGCAGGATCGCGGTAAACGGAACCTTCGCCTTTGTCCCCTTCGCGCTCAAGCGTCAGGTAGTAAGAGCCGAGCACCATGTCCTGGGACGGTGTAACAACCGGCTTACCGTCTTTCGGGTTCAAGATGTTCTGAGCAGCCAGCATCAGGATGCGCGCTTCCGCTTGGGCTTCTGCGGAAAGCGGTACGTGCACCGCCATCTGGTCACCGTCGAAGTCAGCGTTGTACGCTGTACATACGAGCGGATGCAGACGAATCGCACGACCCTCAACCAGGACTGGTTCGAACGCCTGGATACCGAGACGGTGAAGCGTAGGAGCACGGTTCAGCAATACAGGATGTTCGCGGATGACTTCCTCAAGAACGTCCCATACTTCAGGCTGAACGCGTTCTACTTTGCGCTTCGCGCTCTTGATGTTGTGAGCGAGGCCTTTTGCCACCAGTTCTTTCATCACGAACGGCTTGAATAGTTCCAGTGCCATTTCTTTTGGCAGACCGCACTGGTACATTTTCAGGTTCGGTCCGACTACGATAACGGAACGACCGGAGTAGTCTACGCGTTTACCGAGCAGGTTTTGACGGAAACGTCCTTGTTTCCCTTTGAGCATGTGGCTCAACGATTTCAACGGACGGTTACCAGGACCGGTAACCGGACGACCGCGACGACCATTGTCGATCAACGCATCAACTGCTTCCTGCAGCATGCGTTTTTCGTTTTGGACGATAATGTCTGGTGCACCCAGTTCCAGCAAGCGCTTCAAACGGTTATTCCGGTTGATTACGCGGCGATACAGGTCATTCAGGTCGGAAGTGGCGAAACGACCACCATCCAACTGAACCATCGGACGCAGCTCAGGTGGAATGACCGGCAATACATCGAGAACCATCCAGTCCGGACGGTTGCCAGAGTTGCGGAACGCCTCCAGCACCTCCAGACGCTTGATCGCACGATTGCGGCGTTGGCCTTGCGCTGTCTTCAGGTCTTCTTTCAAAAAGTCTACTTCTTTGTCGAGATCGATCTCAGCGAGCAGGCGCTTGATTGCTTCAGCGCCCATCATCGCCTGGAACGAATAGCCGTACTTCTCACGGTAGTTGCGGTATTCCTTCTCGGAAAGAAGCTGTTTTTTATCCAACGGCGTATCGCCAGCATCGGTTACCACATAGGAAGCAAAGTAGATCACTTCCTCCAACGAGCGAGGGGACATGTCAAGCACAAGACCCATGCGGCTCGGGATGCCTTTGAAATACCAGATGTGCGAAACAGGTGCAGCCAGCTCGATGTGGCCCATGCGTTCGCGGCGCACTTTGGCGCGGGTCACTTCCACGCCGCAGCGGTCGCACACAACACCTTTGTAACGAACACGCTTGTATTTGCCACAATGACATTCCCAGTCCTTGGTTGGACCAAAGATGCGCTCGCAGAACAAGCCGTCCTTTTCCGGTTTCAATGTACGATAGTTGATTGTCTCCGGCTTTTTAACCTCACCAAAAGACCAGGAACGAATCTTGTCCGGCGATGCCAGACCAATCTTCATGTATTCGAAATTATTAACATCTATCACAGGGCGCTACCTCCCTTGGCAACGGAATCTTACTCTTCTTCCAGGCTTCCAGTTTCAAGCACGAGATTCAGTTTTTCACCTGTTCCTTCGTCCTCGTCGTCAATCTCGCGCATTTCGATCTCCTGTTCGTCACCGGACAGGATTTTCACGTCCATACCCAAGCTTTGCAGTTCCTTGATCAATACTTTGAAGGACTCAGGAACGCCTGGTTCTGGAACGTTTTCTCCTTTGACGATGGCTTCGTACGTCTTCACGCGACCCACCACGTCATCCGACTTGACGGTAAGAATTTCTTGCAAGGTATACGCAGCACCATATGCCTCAAGTGCCCAAACCTCCATCTCACCGAAACGCTGTCCACCAAACTGAGCTTTACCACCCAGCGGTTGCTGCGTGACAAGCGAGTATGGTCCAGTGGAGCGCGCATGAATCTTATCGTCAACCAAGTGAGCCAGCTTCAGCATGTACACGCATCCGACGGTAACACGGCGGTCAAACGGTTCACCTGTGCGGCCATCGAACAAGATCGTTTTACCGTCGCGGTCAAGGCCTGCCTCATCAAGTGTTTTGAATACATCCTCTTGACGGGCTCCGTCAAATACCGGTGTCGATACGTGAATGCCCAACACCTTTGCAGCCATACCCAAATGCGTTTCCAATACCTGACCGATGTTCATCCGGGACGGAACGCCCAGCGGGTTCAACACGATCTCAACTGGCGAGCCATCCGGCAGGAACGGCATATCTTCCTCAGCCATGATGCGGGCGATAACCCCTTTGTTACCATGGCGTCCGGCCATTTTGTCGCCGACGGAAATCTTACGTTTCTGAGCGATGTACACACGTACCAGCTGATTTACGCCCGGAGGCAATTCGTCGCCGTTATCACGCGTAAATACTTTCACGTCTACAATGATACCGGAACCACCGTGCGGCACACGCAAAGAGGTGTCGCGCACTTCACGCGCCTTCTCACCAAAGATCGCATGCAGCAGTCGTTCTTCAGCCGTCAGCTCTGTTACACCTTTAGGTGTTACTTTACCAACAAGGATGTCACCATCTTGAATCTCCGCACCGATGCGTACGATTCCGCGCTCATCCAGGTTTTTCAGCGCATCTTCACCAACATTCGGGATATCGCGGGTGATTTCTTCCGGCCCCAGCTTGGTGTCGCGCGCTTCTGACTCATATTCTTCAATGTGAATCGAGGTATATACGTCATCCTTCACCAGTTTTTCACTCAGCAGGATCGCATCCTCATAGTTGTAGCCTTCCCACGTCATAAACGCAACAATGACGTTGCGGCCAAGAGCCAATTCGCCCTTTTCAGTGGAAGGACCGTCACCGATGATGTCGCCCGGCACAATCCAGTCGCCTCTTTTTACAATCGGACGCTGGTTGATGCAAGTTCCCTGGTTGGAACGGATGAATTTGTGCAGCTTATATTTATCCAGATCGCCGGCAACTTTCTTGCCATCGATTTCTTTGTAACGACGAACCAAAATTTCGCGAGCCGTCACCTTTTCAACCTGACCAGGCCACTTGGCGACAATCGCAACACCTGAGTCCTGAGCAGCTTTGTGCTCCATTCCGGTACCAACGAACGGCGCTTGCGGAACCAAAAGCGGGACCGCCTGCCGCTGCATGTTCGAACCCATCAGCGCGCGGTTGGCGTCATCGTTTTCGAGGAACGGAATGAGCGCAGTCGCCACAGACACTACCTGCTTCGGCGATACATCCATGAAGTCAACCTTGTCACGCGGTATAAACAAGTTTTCACCTTTACGTCGGCAAATAACCGTTTCGTTTACGAAGAAGCCATTCTCATCGAGCGGCTGATTCGCCTGCGCTACGTTGAATACGTCTTCCTCGTCTGCCGTCAGATAATCAATCTCGGTTAACACACGACCTGTTTCCGCATCTACCTTACGACGAGGCGTTTCGATAAAGCCGTAGTCGTTGATACGTGCGAAGCTGGACAGGGAGTTAATCAAACCGATGTTTGGACCCTCTGGCGTCTCGATTGGACACATCCGACCATAGTGGGAATGGTGAACGTCGCGCACTTCGAAGCCTGCGCGCTCACGGGTCAAACCACCAGGTCCCAGAGCAGAAAGACGACGTTTGTGCGTCAATTCAGCCAGCGGGTTGGTTTGGTCCATGAACTGGGAAAGCTGCGAGCTGCCGAAGAATTCCTTGATCGATGCGATGACCGGACGAATATTGATCAGCGCTTGCGGCGTGATCTGGTTCTGATCCTGAATGGACATGCGCTCGCGAACGACGCGCTCCATACGGGAAAGACCGATCCGGAACTGGTTTTGCAGCAGTTCCCCAACCGAACGCAGACGACGGTTGCCCAAGTGGTCAATATCGTCTGTCGTACCAACGCCATGCAGCAAATCGATAAAATAGTTGATCGCGGCTACGATATCAGCCGGCGTAATATGTTTAATCGTTTTCTCCACGTTGCCGTTTCCGATGACTTTGATAATCTTGCCATCTTCATTCGGCGAGAATATGTTAATCGACTGCAGTCGCACGGTGTCTTCTTCCAAAACGCCACCATTCGTACGAACATCAACAAAGCCTACACCGTCTTCCAGAAGAGGCAAAATGCGATCCATTACGCGGCGATCAATCAACTGACCTGCTTCTGCGATGATTTCGCCGGTAGTCGTATCAACAAGCGTTTCTGCCAAACGTTGGTTATACAGTCGATTTTTGATGTGCAGCTTCTTGTTCATTTTGTAGCGACCTACAGACGCCAAGTCATAGCGTTTCGGGTCAAAGAAGCGCGACACCAACAGACTCTTCGCATTGTCTACTGTTGGCGGTTCACCCGGACGCAGACGCTCATAGATTTCGATGAGCGCTTTCTCGGTTGAATCTGTATTGTCTTTTTCCAAGCTGTTTTTGATAAACTCATCTTCACCAAGCAGTTGAAGGATCTCCACATCGGAACTAAAGCCCAATGCACGCAAAAGAACCGTTACCGGGATTTTGCGAGTGCGATCGATCCGGACGTAAATGATGTCTTTTGCATCCGTCTCGAGTTCGAGCCAAGCACCGCGATTTGGAATCACCGTGGCGGTGTAAGTTTGTTTACCATTTTTGTCCATTTTGTTGTTATAATAAACACTAGGAGAACGAACAAGCTGGCTGACGATTACACGTTCTGCCCCGTTGATGATAAAGGTTCCAGTCTCGGTCATCAGAGGGAAATCCCCCATGAAAACCTCCTGCTCCTTCACCTCGCCCGTTTCTTTGTTCAACAGGCGTACCTTTACTCGAAGTGGAGCCGCATACGTTACATCACGTTCTTTGGATTCATCCACATCGTATTTTGGTTCTCCAAGGCTGTAGTCAATAAACTCCAGCACCAGATTGCCCGTGAAGTCTTGAATAGGCGAAATATCTTGGAACATTTCGCGCAGACCTTCATCCAAGAACCATTGGTAGGACTTTTGCTGAATCTCAATCAAATTAGGTAGACCCAGCACCTCGT
>JBLNEJ010000224.1:0-4831 GCA_050262535.1 Clostridia bacterium | reverse complement strand
GTCGAAAAGAGGAGGGAAGCGGATGGAGACGATACAACAAGGCAAGACGTCTGACACGAATGCGGAATGGCTCAAGGAGCTCGCTGATCCCGACGTGCAGGAGTCACTTGTGACATTGATCCGCAAGCTGCCGCGTATTGCCGAAGCGGTGACGGCGGCAGAGCGGGGAATCGAGCTGGTCTCCGCAGTGGCAAGCGACAAGGCAACGTTGTCGTCGCTGGCTGAGCGTGCGGAGCAAGCGCTGGATCGACTGAACGTCGATCATGAAACGCTCGAATCACTGGTGCTGCTTATCGAAAAGCTGCCGAAGCTGGTCAAGATGGTGAGCATGCTGGAACAGCTGTACGACACGATGGAAGCGGTCGTAACCGATAAACAGTCGATGAATCAGCTGATCGACGGTGTCAAGGAGCTGGCATCTCCTGTCGTCAGCCCGATTGAGCAAGGGATTTCCGTCGTCAAGGAAGCAAGAGAACGCGCCGAAGGCATGCAGCAGCGCATTTCGCTGTTCGGTCTGATGCGCATGATCAACGATCCGACCGTCCAGAACGGGCTGCGCTTTACACAGGCGCTGCTCGATGTGGTAGCGGAGCGAAATAAGCGTTAAGGGAGGCTTTTTTCATGTTGTTGCGTTATTTCTATGATGAGAAACTGGCCCATGCTTCCTACATGGTAGGATGCCAAAAAACAGGTGAGGCGATTGTGGTCGATCCGGCCCGCGACATCACGCCATACCTCGCCACCGCCAAGGCGGAAGGGGTAAAAATCGTAGCAGCGACCGAAACCCACATCCATGCCGATTTCGTTTCGGGTGCCCGCGAGCTTGCGGCTACACAAGGGGCGAAGCTGTATCTCTCCGACGAGGGGGATGAGGATTGGAAATATGAAAACCTTGAGGGCATCAATCACATGCTGCTCAAGGATGGCGACAAGTTCAACATCGGAAACATCTGGTTCGAAATCCTGCATACGCCGGGGCATACACCGGAGAGCGTTTCGTTTTTGCTCACGGACAAAGGCGGTGCGGCTGATCGACCGATGGGGATCTTTACCGGAGACTTTGTGTTTGTCGGCGATATTGGACGACCTGACCTTCTGGAAAAAGCGGTCGGCGTGAAAGGCTCTGCCGCTGACGGAGCACGCAGAATGTTCAATTCCCTGAAACGATTCAAAGCGTTGCCAGACTTTTTGCAGGTATGGCCGGCACATGGTGCGGGCAGTGCATGCGGCAAAGCGCTGGGTGCCATTCCGTCTTCAACAGTCGGCTACGAAAAGCTGTTCAACTGGGCGCTGTCGTTCGAAGACGAAGATGCATTCGTAGATGCGCTGCTCGACGGACAGCCGGAACCGCCGAAGTATTTCAAATATATGAAGGTTGCCAATAAAATCGGGCCAAAGCTGATCGCCGATCTGCCGAAGCCGGAGCAGCTTGCTTGCGAGGTGGCAACGGTGGAAGCGCTCGTAAAAGCAGGCGCAGCCATTCTTGACACGCGAGTAAGCAGCCAGTATGCCAAGGCGCACATCGAAGGCACGTACAATGTGCCACATAACAAATCGTTCACGAACTGGGCCGGTTGGCTGGTCAACTATGAGCAACCGCTCTATCTGCTGTGTGATGCAGAGCAGTTGCCGGGAATCGTGCGCGACCTGCGTTCCGTCGGTGTGGACAATGTAGCCGGATTTATCGACCTGGCGATAATTGACAAGTATCAGGATGCCGGGGCTTCGCTGGAATCCTATGAAGAAGTGCTTCCATCCGAAATTGCGCTGCAAGTGGAAAAAGGGGAAGTACATGTACTCGATGTCCGCAATCAGACCGAGTGGGAGGAAGGCCACATCCCGGGTGCGACCCATGTGATGCTGGGAACGCTGCCGAATCGTCTGGATGAAGTGCCGACCGACAAGCCTCTTCTGGTGCAATGCCGCTCCGGCGCTCGTTCGGCAATGGCGTGCAGCGTCTTGCAATCAAATGGAATTAAACAAGTGATTAATTTGACCGGCGGCATCACGAAATGGATGCAGGAAGGACTGCCGCACGTATAACCGGGGCGTTCACGTCATCTTGCCCGGAAAGATTCCTGTCGGCAGGCAGGGAATCCCATTCCCAGGCAGAAGCTATTGGGTAAATCAAACTGACCAATTTGCAACCCGGGGATGTGCGTATGATGCAGCAGAAGGACTACTTGAAACAAGTGTTTGAGCATTTGCAGGACGGCATCATCATTTTTGACAAGGAACGGAGGATTTTGGCGATCAACCCGTCTGCGGAGAAGCTGACGGGTTGGCAGCTGAATGGTTCCGTTCCGTACTGTTCGTTTTGCCAGACGCGGGACGTGCCGCCAGGGGAAGAACGATGTTATCTGGTAGCCAAGCGGGAGGTTCCGTACTTTCTCTCTTCTATGCCGATTTACGAGGGCGTCTACATCGATGTGGAGATGAGCACGGCCGTGATTTACGAGAACGAGGAGCAGCATCAGCAGGAAGTGCTGCTCGTTTTAAAAGATATGACGGCCAAAAAGAAGGAAGAAGAGGCGCGGATTTCCAAGCTGGTGCTGCAAAAAACGCTGGAAGCCCAGGAGAATGAGCACAAGCGGTTGGCCCAGGAGCTGCATGACAGCGTCGGTCAGTCGCTTTACTCCGTTTCGGTCGGGCTACAGGCCATTTCAGCTCACATCGAGCAGGACACGAAGTTCAATGCATATATGGAAGAAATTGTGCATGAGCTGGAAAAAGTGGTGAACGATGTGAAGCTGTATTCGCTGCAGCTGCGTCCGCACAGTCTCGACCAGCTCGGGCTTGTCCCGACCATTACCAATCTGGTCAACAATTTGAACAAGACGCATGCCAAAGTCGCGATAAGCTTCACAGAGAAGCTCGCGAACCTGCGCTTGAAGCCGATGGTGGAGATTAATCTGTATCGGGTGACACAAGAGGCGCTGCACAATGCATTGAAATACTCGAAAGCGAACGAGATTGACGTTTTTCTCGGATGGGACGAAAGCTGCTTGCAGCTGATCGTGCATGATTTGGGCAACGGTTTCGTCAGGGAAGAGATTCAGGAAGGGTTAGGCTTGAAGCATATGGAGGAGCGGGTCCACCAGATGAATGGCGAGCTGTCCATTGAGTCTGCGCCTGGCAAAGGGACCAGGATCACGGTGACCGTTCCGGAGCGGGAGGTATTTGAGCTTGATTCGAGTTCTGTTGGTTGATGACCATACGATGGTGAGAAAAGGCATTCGCATGCTGCTGCAGGCATTTTCCGATGTGCAGATTATCGGGGAATGCCAGGATGGGCATGAAGCTGTGATTAAGACAGGGCAATTGCAGCCCGATGTCATCTTGATGGATTTGTCCATGCCGGGCGGTCTGGACGGATTCCGCGCCAGCCGGGAGATTGCCAAACAGCATCCACAGGTCAAGATTGTGATCCTAACGATGTTTGATGAGGAAATTTATATCCAGCAGGCGGTTCAGGTCGGTGCGTACGGCTACATCCTGAAAAACAGCCAGGGCGAATTGCTGATTGAAGCAATCCGTGAGGTGTACCAAGGGAAGCGTTTTTACAAAACATCGATCGCAGAAGAAAAAATCAAGCAGTGGATGAGCCAGCAGCATCAGCAAAACCGCGAGCTCAGCTCGATTTTGACGGACAGGGAGAAAGAGATTGTCCGTTTGATCGTTTTGGGCTATTCCAACAAGGAAGTGGCGGACAAGCTCTTAATCAGCGTCAAAACGGTGGAAAACCACAAGACCAACATTATGCAAAAGCTGGAGATCACGACCAAGCGGGAATTGATCCAGTTTGCCATTCGCAATCATTATCTGGATTTGGCTTTGTGACCTTCAGCGGTGAAAGACGTGGGGCCGACAGAAGGGAAGAGTGAACGTTGGACATTGAACTGATTGTAACCTTGTTTCTCATCGGATTCGTGGGTTCATTTATCTCCGGTCTCGTAGGCATTGGCGGCTCCATTATCAAATATCCGATGCTGCTGTATATTCCGCCCGCGTTGGGCCTGGTCGCCTACACGGCGCATGAAGTATCCGGGATCAGCGCGGTGCAGGTGTTTTTTGCCACTATTTCGGGAGTTTGGGCGCTGCGTCGCGATAATCTGATCCATTACCGTCTGGTCGTCTACATGGGTGTGACGATTGTCATCGGCAGCTTTATCGGCGGCTATGGCGGCCAGTTTCTGTCGAGCGAGATGGTCAATCTGGTCTACGGGATTCTGGCGACGATTGCGGCTGTCATGATGTTTATGCCGAAAAAAGGGATCGACGAGCAGTCGCGCGAGCAGGTGCCGTTTAACCGGGGGATCGCCGTTGTGTCAGCAGCGCTGGTCGGTCTGGCCTCCGGGATCGTCGGGGCGGCAGGAGCATTCATTCTCGTACCGATCATGCTGCTGATTCTCAAAATTCCGACGCGGGTCACCATTGCTTCGTCGCTTGCCATTACGTTCATTTCGTCGATCGGGACGACCATCGGCAAGGTGATGGCTGGAGATGTATTGCTGTGGCCGTCCGTGATCATGGTAATCGCCAGTATTTTGGCAGCACCGATCGGGGCGACGGTTAGTAAGCGGATCAATACGAAGGTACTGCAATGGATATTGTCCGCGCTGATTTTTGGCACGGCGGTGAAGATTTGGGTTGATTTTTTAATGTAAAAAAAAATACTTCGGTCAGGAGGGGTATCTCTCGGCCGGAGTCTTTGTTTTTTCGGCCCCTTTTTTCGGACGTTGCTGTGAAAAGAGGATGTACCCCGTAATTCCGGCAATGACGCATGCGATGCCGAGCAAGTGCTGGAAGGTCACCGGTTCGTGCAGGATCA
>JBLNEJ010000223.1:0-12069 GCA_050262535.1 Clostridia bacterium | reverse complement strand
TTATAAATTCTGGAGCGCAAGACAGGGTACCTCAGCGTAGCCTTCCGGCATTTGCTACGGTAAAAACTTCCACTGAAAGAAGTTTTTCTTATGCGTGCAGTTCGTTATACTTCATAGGCCTCATTTCCAAACTCAGGCTCCGCATCCACCGGATAATACGGATAAGGTGGATATGAGGAGTATGGATAGTACGGGTAGTACGGATAGTACGGATAGTAGTATGGATTATAAGGATACGACTGGTAAGGGTAATAGTTATAATTTAGCAACGGTGCTATCAAAAACGGTAAAAGAAACGAACTTTCAAAATGTCCTCTTCTCCGACCTCGCCATTGTACGGGTACACTGGCATACGGGTCCACGTGCTCGATATGTTGCTCTTGGTCATAATCCTCCAGCATGTGATCGACGCTCCCTCTGTCTAAAGTTTGCATTCGATGTAGTATACTGAGCATCTGCCCAAGAAGCGACTTGTCCAGACAGAAATGGGCGCGATGGATTAAATGACGGTTACAAGGAAATGGTAGAGATCCTCGGCTTCTGCATCGGTTAAGTTGAAGGCATAAGCGAGATAACCTTCTTCCTCTAGGTCATCATGACCAATAATCGCACTTCGGCCATTCTGGATGTTGATCACGACCTTTTTTCCGTAAAAGCGGTTTGTTGACATGATCATTAAATCAAAACGAACGGTTTCTCCGATAAAGCTGACAAAGCGGGTACTGGTTGCTTCCGTTTCATCGTACAAGTAAAACGTATCAGTAGACATGCATGTTCACCTACTTCCAGACAAGATTCGGTTTGTGTTCAAGATCATGCAAGGCGCGAATGAAGCGGACCGTTTTGGTCTTGGCGCGCATGACAAGTGAATGGGTTTCCACCATATTGTCGCCCAGGAAGCGTACGCCCTGCAACAATTCCCCGTCAGAAACGCCTGTTGCGGAGAAGATGGCATCATCACCTTTGACCAGATCATCCAGGGTGAAAATTTGATCAGGATTCTCGATGCCCATCCGGATGCAGCGTTCCCGTTCGGCCTCTGTTTGTGGACGGAGCTGGGCAAGCATGTCACCGCCAAGGCATTTGATTGCGCTGGCGCTGATGACACCCTCCGGTGCGCCGCCTACGCCGATGAACAAATCGATGCCGGTTTGTGGCAGACAAGCGGCAATCGCCGCGCCAACATCTCCATCGCCGAAAAGCTTGACACGAGCTCCCTTTTCACGAACCGCTTCAATGAAATGTTGATGGCGTTCCCGTTCCTGGATAATCACGGTGACGTCCTGAACACGCTTGTTATTGGCTTGGGCGACTTTATCGATCATCGTTTCAATGGAATCGTCGAACTGGATCTTTCCTTTGGCACGCGGACCCACGACGATTTTCATCATGTACATATCAGGGGCATGCAGCAATGTACCGCGGTCACCGAGAGCGACAACCGACATGGCGTTGCCATGCCCTTTTGCGACAATCGTAGTCCCTTCCAATGGATCGACTGCGACATCCACCTCGGGAGTATCCGGATCTTGATTTCCTACCGGTTCACCAATGTAGAGCATCGGCGCTTCATCCAGCTCGCCTTCGCCGATGACAACTGTTCCTCGCATCGCAATCGTATCAAACATCGCTCTCATTGCGCTGGTGGCCGCGCCGTCAGCTTCATTTTTTTTGCCTCGGCCAAGCCATTGCGCGGAAGCGAGTGCTGCCATCTCTGTTACCCTGACTACTTCTAGCGCCAGTTCCCTGTCCATTTTCGTCCTCCTTGCCGCATGGCATTCAATGATGTTCAATGTTCGTACACATTTTATCACAAGCTGCCTGATTCGCCAGTATAGATCGTGACAGAAACGATAATTCTGGTATACTGGGTGAAGAAATGGGGTGAAGCCGGTGGGCAGCAATTCATATCTTCAGGAAGGCGAGCTGGTTTTGCTCGCATTGATCTTGACGTTTGTCGGTACGCTGTGGTACGCCAAGCGTGCGTCCAAGAAGAAAAAACAATAGGCGGGGATTGACCTTGTACGACATCAACACGGAAAAAATCGAACAAGTTTTAACCCATATGCATACAATGCTTCAGGTTCTTCGTGAGCTGTCTGCAGAGCAAGAACAACACATTGTGGAAAGCAAAATTTTGACGGCTGCCATGGAGCGGGCGCTTCATCTGTCGATTGAAGCGATTGCCGATGTTGGCAATGCCATGATTGATGGTTTCATTATGCGCGATCCTGGAAGCTATACCGATATCGTTGAAATTTTGCGGGACGAGCGTGTCATTGATGATGAGCAGGCAGGATCGCTGACAGAGGCTGTCGCTTTTCGCAAGCAGCTGGTGAATGAATACACACATGTCCCGACGGAGCAAATGGTTCGACTCGTAAAAGCTTCGTTGCCCGCTTTGGAGGCGTTTGCACCAAAAGTACGGGCTTATTTAAAACAAGAGATGTTCTAGGTATATGGGCATGTTCTTGATCCATTTTTTATACTAAAAAGTTTACTAATGCGGACGATTCGGCTACAATAAGGAGAGAGGGGCGGTGATAACGATGACGAACGACAATAATTCGACCCGTGATCAAATCTTGAATATGTTGAAGGTAAAAGGTCCGCTGCCGGTTAGCGACATGGCAGTTGAACTGGGGATAACAGAAATGGCGGTACGACGCCATCTGAATACTCTGGAACGGGATAATCTCATCAAATCATCGCTGGTACGTCAGGCGATGGGCCGACCGACCAATGTCTACTCCTTGTCACAGGAAGCCGATGAGCTTTTTCCGCGTAATTATTCAACACTTACGCTTGATTTTTTGCGGGATATTCGTGAAATAGATGGAGCAGCGAAGGTGGAAAGCTTGTTCAAGCGCAGGGAAGATCGGTTGGAAGAGAACTATCGTCCGCAGATCGAAGCCAGTGAAACACTGGAAGACCGCGTTGCGATTTTGGCTGAGCTGCAAAATCAAAAAGGATACATGGTTCAATGGGAGCAAGATTCGTCAACCGGCAACTTCTACCTCAAGGAATACAATTGTCCCATTGCCCAGGTTGCCCGCGAATTCACCCAAGCTTGCAATTGCGAATTGTCACTGTTTCGCCGGGTATTGAAAGCGAATGTAGAGCAAACCTCCTGTATGGCAAAAGGCGGGGAGCATTGCGTCTTCCGCATTCAAGAATCAGCGAATGAATAACGGAAGCGTTAAGTCCACTCAGATGCGTGAGTGGATTTTTTCCGCTTCGGAGTGGGGGGCTGTGGTGGAGGGAGAAGCAGGTTTCCGACCGGGCTCCGGCTTCACCCTGCATGGAAGCTGGACTGGCCGCTCCACAACGATTCGCGGGAAGCGCCAAAGTAGTGGTCGCTACGTGGTAATTTCAAGGTGGCGCTTCTGTTTTCCGCGAATCGTTGTTCCGCTGGGTGGGGTTACGCAAGTCGCTCCGTCTGGAAACCTGCTTCTCCCACGAGCCGTTGTGATTTGATATGGTTTTTGCGAGATTATTCAAGGGAGCGGACCACTTAGAAGAGCTTTCGGCGCCCTTTGGGAGTGGTCGGAAGGGATGACAAGCAAAGTTTATTGTCGGAGGATACGCGAAATGAAACCGTACCGTGGATTTTTACTGGATTTGGATGGCACCATCTATCGGGGAAACGAACCCATTCCCGAGGCGATTCGCTTTATGGAGCAGTTGCGTATGCGAAACATTCCGTACCTGTACCTGACCAACAATTCTTCGACGTCACCGGAAAAAGTGGCACAGCGTCTGTGTGGAATGGGAATTCCGACAAAAACTGAGGAAGTGTATACCACCAGCATGGCCATAGGGGCTTATCTTACTGAGCACGTACCGCACGGGGCACGCATTTTTGCCATTGGCGAGGAAGGGTTGTTTCAGGAATTGCAACAGGCTGGCTATACGATAACAAACGATCGGCCTGATTGCGTGGTGGTCGGAATCGACAGGGCATTTTCTTATGAGAAGCTGGCGGTTGCGACCAAAGCAATTCGGGAGGGAGCCTTGTTTCTGGCAACCAATCAGGATGCGGCGCTCCCTACCGAGCATGGCTTGGTTCCGGGCAACGGCTCGCTGGTTGCCGCTGTTGCTGTCGCCTCTGGTTCTTCCCCGATCGTTGTCGGAAAGCCAGAGTCGATTATCGTGGATTATGCCTTGCGCAGGCTAGGTTTAGGCAAAAGCGACACGCTGATCGTTGGCGACAATCTGCAAACGGACATTCTTGCCGGACATCATAGCGGAGTGGACAGTTTGCTCGTTCTCACCGGATTTTCAACGGCAGAGGATGCCGCGCAAACGGTCCATAAGCCGACGTACATCGCTGATAACCTGCTTACGTGGTGGGAGGAGTATTCTGCTCTGCTTGATTGACGCGATGCGCGATCCGGCTTGAAGCTGCCGCTGCAATGGCTCCAACCAGATCATCCAGACATGTGTGAACACCGTAGCGTTTGTCATTGAGTTTTTCCAGGATGCCGTATTTGATTTTGTCGACATAGCCAAAGTTGGTGAAGCCGATGCTGCCGTACAGATTGACCACGGCAAGTGAAAGCACTTCGTCGACGCCATAAAGCGGTTCGTCTGCTTCCAGCATTTCCTGCAGCGGGGACAAAAGCTGCTTTTGTTCTGCCAGCATATCGAGCTGGATTCCTGTCAAAAGCACGTTTTGCACCTCGCGTTTGCGCAGGACAGCGTGTACGCTTTCCAGACACGTATCAATGGATAGATCGGGTATATACTGTTTTTGCAGGAACATCACAATCTCTGCAATATCGGTCAGTTGCACGCCTCGCTGCTCCAGCAGAGAAAGGGCTGTATGGTAAACTTGCTCATATTTGACCTGACTGAATTTCATCTGAATGCCTCGCTTTGCCAGTACATCGTTACTGGTAGGGTTGCCGCAAACGGTTGTTTCTATCCGGCAAAGGCAACCGGAATAGGCACCTATCCCGAATCCTTGACATACATTAGGATGTACAGAAATAAAGCACGCGGTTGGTTCGGGAGGGAATACGGATGGAAGAGCTTTCAGCAAAACTGAGCGAATACTATGGCCTGAACGTTTTCGATAGCCAGGAGGTGGGGAGCCGATCTGAGCTGACAACTGATCATGGCCCCTACTATTTGTATAATTGTCCTGCGGCGTATCGTTTAAAAGGCAAGTTTATTGAGCAGGTGGAAGAGCTGCTTGACAAGCAGCAAAAGGTACAGCTGTTGCCCACTGCAAAAACGCTGCAGGAAGAAGAGTATTTTCTTCATGGGAACAAAATGTATTATGTCAAACAAGGAATGAGAAAACATACACCGAGCAATGAAGCATACCTGACGGGGAATGCACTGGCTCGTTTTCATCTGGCAACGGCGTCCTATAAAGATGAGAAAATGTTCCGTTCCCATGGTTCATTCGGAAGCTGGCCCAGCATGTGGCGGCAAAAAATCAGGCAGCTTGATGATTACCGTGACCAACTGGATGATCAGGTGGAGGACATTTCCCTGCTGGACGAATATTTGTTGACTACCTATACGTACGTACGCCAGCTCGGTGATACCGCTGTCCAGTATTTGACCGACGCCGGCTATCAACGCATGCTAAAGGGTGCAGGAAAGTACGGCAAAATCGCGTACCAAAATTTTGATGAAGGGTATGTGCTGTTTGATGAAAATGGAAATCCGCTGCTGGCCGGAGAGTGGAGCTGGGTCATCGACATGCGCAGCCGGGATATCGCACAATGGATCAAAAGCGATGTAAGGCGCAATGGCTGGGATGAGGGGAAAATTCTCGCTTTTCTGGAGGGCTATACCGACGTTTCCTTGCTTGCTGACGAGGAGTACGCCTGCATGTATGCGCTGCTCCTGTATCCGGGACGGTTTTTGAAGCTGATGGAAGCCTACAAGCATGTTTCTGCAGAGGAGCAGGAACGATTGGAAGATTGGGAAGAGAAGCTGGACGGAGAACTGTTGTCAATGGAGCAGGCGCTGTATCATTTTCCGTCGCTTGTTTCGAACCGTTATGGAGTGGCACTCCCGACACTGGAATGGTCTTTTCTCCGATTTTCCTGATCGAGACGCAAATCTAGTGAAAAAGGAGGCGGTTGCGAACGTATGACGATCATGCTGATAACGGGCGCACTGCTCATGATTGCGGCGGTTGGAACACTTGGGGTCGGCCTTTACGTGGGCCACAAGCTGACGCGACCTCCGCGAAAACCGGTGGACATGCAGCCCGAAGAGTACGGATTGCCTCATGTTGAAAATGTTCTGTTCCCAAGCCGGGAAGAGGATCCCCTGCTGCTGTCAGGCTGGTATTTTTCGGCGTCGGCCCATGGGAGCAAGGAAGTGGGCATGACGCTGATATTTGCCCACGGGTACAGCCAGAACAGGCAGGAGCCTCATTTGCCAGCGCTCTCACTGGCAGCCAAGCTTGTGGAAGCAGGATTTGATGTGCTCATGTTTGATTTTCGCAATGCAGGGAAATCAGGTGGAAATGTCACGACGGTAGGGTATCGGGAAAAATGGGATGTACTCGGGGCGATCGATTATGCGATTCAACGGTCCCCTGATTCGCAAGTCGGTCTCATCGGCTTCTCCATGGGAGCAGCCACTGCATTGCTGGCAGCTGCGGAAGAGGAACGGGTCAGCGCAGTGGTGGCGGATTCACCGTTTGATTCCTTGCGTGATTATTTGGCTGAAAATATGGCGCGTTGGACTGGATTGCCGCACATTCCGTTCACCAAGATGATCCTCCTCACAATTCCATGGATGATCCGAGCAGATGTTGACAGCGTCAATCCCTCTGCGGCAGTTGAACAGATGGGGGAATGTCCCATCTTGTTCATTCATGGGCTGGCTGATCCGACAATCCCGCACGGCAACAGCCTGCGTTTGTTTGAGAAGGCTTGTCCTGAACAGCGGGAGCTATGGCTCGTAAGCGATGCGGGGCATGTGAGAAGCTATGAAAAAGCTCCGGAAGAATACACAAAGAGGGTGATTGCATTTTTGGGCAAGCAATTGCAGGCAGACAAGCAAAGCCGCTCCTCCTAGTACAAAAAAACCCCTGTCGTTGTGTCAGACACAAGACAGGGGAGCTTCGTGTTATTAAAATACTTGCTCGACTTCTTTCACACCAGGAATTTCTTCCAACAGGGCGCGTTCAATCCCTGCTTTCAATGTAATGGTCGAGGAAGGGCAGCTGCCGCAAGCACCCATCAGGCGCAGCTTCACAATACCGTCTTCCACATCAACCAGTTGCACGTCGCCACCATCGCGCTGCAGGTAAGGACGAAGTTTATCTAAAACCTCTTGAACTTGATCAAACATTTCCATCTTGCTATACCTCCTTTTTCAGGCATTCCATCCATAACGATATGCTTCGTTACCTATATTATAATCCCCTTGCACCGAGAAATCCATGAGTTTTTATCCTTTCCTATATTAAAAGTGTGCTAATAGCAGTTTTGTCCATTTCGGGTGGATTGTTTGTAATTTGTCCATGTTATAATTAAATTGATCAAACCGGGAAAGAGGAGATCATTTGTGAAAATTTATCACAGCGTCAAAGAACTGATTGGAAATACGCCGATCGTTGAGCTGACACAATTTGAATTGCCTTTTGGAGTTCGTTTGTTTGCAAAGCTGGAATACTTCAATCCGGGTGGAAGCGTCAAGGACCGGCTCGGTATGGAGCTCATCCGGGCGGCAGAGGAGAGCGGACAGCTTCAGCCAGGTGGAACGATTATTGAACCGACTGCGGGAAATACCGGTATTGGCCTTGCGCTTGCGGCAGTCGGCACCGGTTATCGCGTCATGTTCTGCGTACCGGAAAAGTTTTCGATGGAAAAGCAGGATTTGATGCGCGCATTGGGTGCGGAAGTAGTAAATACGCCAACCGAATTGGGCATTAAAGGAGCCATTGCCAAGGCGAAGGAGTTGGCCGAATCGATTCCGGGCTCATTTGTTCCACAACAGTTCGCCAATCCGGCCAACCCGGATGCGCATTACAAAACGACAGGTCCTGAAATATGGGAGCAAATGGACGGAAACGTGCATGTTTATGTGGCAGGAGCGGGTTCAGGAGGAACCTTTATGGGGGCGGCCCGTTATCTGAAAGAGCAAAATCCGAGCATAAAAACAGTCATCGTCGAGCCAGAGGGCTCCATTTTGAATGGAGGAGAGCCAGGCCCTCACAAAACTGAGGGAATCGGCATGGAGTTTTTACCTCCGTTTATGGATACAAGTTATTTCGATGCCATTCATACCATTTACGATGAAGAGGCATTTCGTCTGGTGAAGGAGCTTGCGGCCAAGGAGGGCTTGCTTGTCGGCAGTTCGTCGGGAGCAGCGATGGCCGCGGCCTTAAGAGAAGCAAAGGCTGCGAAACCCGGTACGAACATCGTGACGCTTTTTGCAGATGGCAGTGAACGTTATCTAAGCAAAAAAATCTACCAGGGAGGAATATAAGTATGCGATTGAAAACACGGTTGATTCACGGCGGAATTGACGGAGATCCGAATACGGGAGCGGTATCTGTACCGATCTACCAGGTTAGTACATACAAGCAGGAGGCGATCGGGAAGCACAAAGGATTTGAGTACTCCCGCACCGGAAATCCTACGCGTCACGCCTTGGAAAGCTACATCGCCGAGCTGGAGGGAGGCGCTCGCGGACTGGCATTCGGATCTGGAATGGCAGCGCTGTCGACCATCCTGTCGATGTTTAACAAGGGCGATCATTTGATTGTCGGCGATGACGTCTATGGCGGAACGTATCGTGTCGTCACCCGCGTCTTTACAAGATTGGGACTGGAAGCAAGCTATGTGGACACAGGTGATATGGCAGCAATCGAGCAGGCGATCCAGCCGAACACACGGGCGATCATCATGGAGACGCCGACTAATCCGTTGCTGAAGGTAAGTGATATTGCTGCGATCGCGGAAATGGCGAAGAGCAAAAACCTGCTGCTGATCGTCGATAATACGTTTATGACGCCGTACTGGCAAAATCCGCTCGATGTGGGAGCAGACATTGTTTTCCACAGTGCGACCAAATATTTGGGAGGGCATAGCGATGTGGTCGCTGGTTTGGTCGTAACGAAGGAAGCTCAGCTCGGGGAAGACCTTCATTTTTTGCAAAACGCGATCGGGGGCATTTTGGGCCCGCAAGATTCCTGGCTGCTGTTGCGGGGGATGAAAACGCTCGGAGTACGTATGGAGGAGCATGAAACGAACGCTCGTGCCTTGGCAGATTGGCTCAATCAGCGCAACGGAATCGAGAAGGTGCTGTATCCGGGGCTTTCCAGCCATCCGCAGCATCAGCTAATCCAAAAGCAGGCTCGTGGCTTCGGAGGAATGATTTCCTTTGATGTAGGAAGCGCAGCACGTGCTGATGAAGTTTTATCCAAAGTGAAATACTTCACTTTAGCTGAATCTCTGGGGGCTGTCGAGAGCTTGATCAGTGTTCCTGCTCGGATGACACATGCATCCATCCCGGCTGAACGACGCGCACAATTGGGAATTACGGATGGCTTGATTCGCATCTCTGTCGGAATCGAGGATATTGAGGATCTGATCGAGGACCTTGATCAGGCGTTATCATAGGCAATAGCGAGAGGGAGAGAACCGATGAGTGTGGCAATCAAGGTTTATGGGACTGAGCAATTGTGCGCGAGCTGCGTCAATTTGCCGTCTGCAAAAGAGACGGCAGCATGGCTGGAAGCAGCGGTTTCACGCAAATTCGGCCAAGGAATGACGGAGATTACGTATTGCGATTTTCAACAGCCCCAGACAGAAGAAGACAAAATGTGGGCGGAGCGGATCATGAATGAAGACCTTTGGTATCCGCTTGTCGTCATTTCCGGGGAAATTGTCGGAGAGGGAAATCCTAAGCTGAAAGATATTTTCGCCAAGCTGGAAAGCATCGGTCTGTCCCCAGTAGCGGTCGATTAAAGTCATACTCTTGCTCGTCTCTCATAAGATGTAGGGATGACGGGCAAGGAGGATGAAACCGATGGACCAGCGAATTGAACGTTATTACGAGATTAAGCAGCAGCAAAAAATGCTTGATGAAGAAGCGGAGCAGCTGCGAAAGGAAATATTGGAGTCGTACGTTCATCCGGGCACATATTCGAATGACGGTTACAAGCTGACCATTTCTGTTCAGGAACGTCGTGATTATGACGACAATCGGCTGTACAATTCATTGCCGGACAAGGAGCTTTGGCGGTTGCTTTCAAAAGCGGATACGTCAAAAATTTCCGGGCTGTTGAAGTTGGATGTCATCAATGAGCATATGCTAGATGGCACGTATGAGGTCCGTCAAATCCCGTTGATCCGGGTCCAAAAGCAATAATGAACAATCCTAGATGCTTCCGGGAAAATCGGAAGCGTCTTTTTCTGTAGGAATGTCCACTATTTAGCAGGAAATTGACATAATATGTCGAAAAAGTGAACATAGCAACTGACAATTCCATGATGCAGCAACGATCTTCTAAGGAGGTAAGGGCATTGGGTGATTCGCTGATAGAGCTGGAGATACTGCGTCAACGCATCTCCGAGCTGGAAGGCACGATAACCGAATCGCTTGAAGAGTTTTATCACACGATAAAATATATCCATGGCCTTCTGTTTAAGGTGAGGAAGCGCCAGGATGGCCACTCTGTCTTTACCATGTTTGAAGGCATGATTGTGCGGGATTTGCTACGTTCACAGGAAAACGTGATTGGTAAAACAATGCATGAACTGTTTCCGCTAGCAACAGCGGCTGAAATAGAGAAACAGCTAGAGCAGGCATACGATGGAAAGTCCGTTCAGTTTAAATTGATGTACGGTACATCACTCTATTGCATCACGCTGACGCCAGTCTTCAAAAATGGGTATGCGGCTGAAATCATCGGATCGGCAATCGATATGACCGATCTGCACCGCATGGAAACCGAACGGCTCCATATGATTGAGGATTTTAAACAAACTTTGCAATTATTACCAAACGCGGTCTTTAAATGCCGGAGTCGCGACGACGGAAAATTTACGTTAACCCTGAATGAAGGTTCACTTGCTGTTGAATCGGGCCTGACAACGGAGCAGGTGCTGGGGAAAAGCATTGAGGAGCTGTTTGATGAAGCCAATGCAACGGCGATCATCAAGGCTTATACGCGGGCATTTGCAGGGGAAACGGTTGAATTCCTGACGGAAAATGACAATCGATATTTCCACAATTTTGTCAAACCGGTTTATGAACAAGACAGTGACGGCAGTACCCGTGTCAAGGAATTGGTTGGGTTTCACTCCGAGATTACCGAGAAGAAGATGATTGAAGACAAGTTTCAGGAGGTTGTGCGTGCAATTGCCGCCGAGACAGGGGATGCGCTGTTTCACACGCTGGTGAACCAGCTGACCCACGTTCTTGATGTGGACGGAGTCATTCTTGGGCGAATGCTGCCCCACGAACAGGGAGCGATGCAGACCATTGCGACGTATACCAAGGGGGGAACGTGCGACAATTTCACGACCAACATCCAATATTTACTAAACAAACAGCGGTTGCAAGCAGGCTGGATGACCGAGGGCAACGACCTTCCCCACTATTTGTTTGCGGGTACTCCTCTGTCCAAGCTGCAGCTTGGCTGGTATATGGCTTTTCCGCTTTTGCAAGGAAATCAGGAGCTATCCGGGGTTTTGATTGTAATTAATTCCAAGCCGGCGGATGAAATCAAGATGAAAGTGATTCGTTCGATGGGGATGCTCTTTTCCCTGCGTGCTTCTGCCGAGCTGGAACGAACATTGGCCGAGGAAGAGCTCGTCAAAAGCAATACGCTGCTGAAGGCTACACAAGAATCATTGCTTGACGGGATTTTGATCGTCAATGAGGAGCGGCAGGTAATTGGAAAAAACCGTCGATTGCTTGAGCTTTGGGAGATCCCTTCTGAATTATCCGATGAAACGGATGAATGCAAATTTTTGGACTACATTTTTAGTAAAATTGAAAATGGATATGCATTGTTCCGGAAAATTCTCCATCTTTCTTTCGATTCACCGACGGTTGCAAGAGAAGAAGTCATACTGACGG
>JBLNEJ010000222.1:0-2944 GCA_050262535.1 Clostridia bacterium | reverse complement strand
CCAGAGCGATTTTGGTGATGTGCTTGGACAAGCTTTTGTGAAGCGGGGCTTGGAGGTAGCCGCAGCCGGCTTCCACAACGTGATGCTGATCGGACCCCCCGGCTCTGGAAAGACGATGCTTGCCACATGTTTGCCATCCATCATGCCAAGTCTAAGCAAGGAAGAAGCGTTTGAGGTTACGAAAATATACAGTATCTCGGGGCAGCTGGCAGGAAAACGGGGACTCATAGACAAACGCCCGTTTCGCTCGCCTCATCATACGATAACCGCGGCAGCTTTGGCGGGAGGAGGTGCTCAATCACCTAGGCCGGGGGAATGCAGCCTGGCCCATAACGGAATTTTGTTTTTGGATGAAATGCCCGAATTTTCCCGCAGCTCACTGGAGGCATTGAGACAGCCGCTGGAAGCAGGAAGCATAATGATCGGCAGAGCAAAGCAAGTGTTTACCTATCCGGCACGCTTTCTGCTCGTCTCCTCCATGAATCCATGTCCATGCGGATATTATGCGTCACCGGATCAGCGGGAGTGTACATGCTCGCCTCAGCAAGTGCTGCGCTATCGCTCGAGAGTTTCTGGTCCTCTGCTGGATCGGATTGATTTGCACCTGGAGGTTCCGCGTGTATCAGTAGATTTGTTGGGAGAAAGGCGAATGGAAGAACGATCGGAGTCGATCCGGCTCCGGGTGGAGAAAGCACGCGAGATCCAGGCATACCGCTTTCAAGCGAGGCGATCATATCCGTTTAACAGCGGAATGGACGGACGTGAGCTGCGGCGCCATGCTCAGCTTGACAAGGAGGGGAAAGAGCTCCTTCAAGCAGCGTTTGAGAAGCTAAAGCTAAGTGCGCGGGCTTATGATCGGATTCTGAAAGTTGCACGCACCATCGCTGATCTGGACAATTCGACCGCCATTCAAGTTCACCATGTAGCGGAGGCTATTCGGTATCGGTCGCTGGATCGGGGAATCGGCGGATAAAAGTTATGAACCTATCCATTATGAGGCATACTATGATTTGTATGAATCACTGCCGAAGGGAAGCGAATCCATCATGTCGAATAACCAAAACACCCAATTTAACAACAAGAAAAACAAAGGGGATCAATCCATGACAGCCTCCAAGAAGCAAAAAAGTGAAAAGGATAAAAACTTGAACATGCAGGACCCGCAGTAAGATAAACGTCGCACATACTTCACCCGTCTGCTAGAGACGGGTTTTTTTACTATGGTCGCGCCAAAAGTATGACGCAGCCACGTTTTCAAGTAGAATCCAGGAAGCCTTCAGCCAAAATTCAGGTTTCACACGTAAGCTGTATTCATAAATCACTTGCTAGGAGGAAGAAAAAATGATTAATGGTATGCCGCTTCACCCTATGATTGTTCACTTTCCGGTAGCACTGCTCTTGGTAGGTGTACTGATTCAAATTCTTGCAATCTGGCGTCCGGAGCCACTCGACCGCGCCGCTACCTATTTATTCGCGGGAGGAGTCGTGACAGGTATTGCTGCCTATCTTACAGGGGACGCTGGGGAAGAATACGCCGAACAATTTATTGGCGGAAATCTGGAGAGCATGATTGAACCCCATGAGAACTTGGCGCTCGCAAGCCTGATTTTGTTTGGGATCATCGTGGTGATCAAGTTGTTGCCACAGCTGCAGAAGCTACGGAAAACATTGCTGCCGCTGATTCTCATTGCTTCTTTAGTAGGTGGAGGGATGATTGCGTACACCGGTCATTTGGGAGGAAAGATTGTATATCAAGGCACCACACCTCAACAAACAGTAGGCGGAGACAACGACAACGACTAAAACAGAAGCATTTTATGTAACGCACCGTCCTTCTTTTCCGTCTGTCGTTATGGAAAGGATGTGACTGGATGAAAAAAGCAGCCTACATGTACAAGCCGCTCGCACTGCTTGCAGCATGTGTCATGCTGTTGCCGACTTTCGGAGGACAGGCAGCCACTGCGGGCAATACGAATAACACAAACCAGACAATTGTATACCGTGTCCATTTGGACGGGAAAAAGCAAGAAAAAGTCGCGGTTTTGCCAGCGATGCACGATGCTTTCATTTCGCCAGGTGGACGGTTTGTGTATACGGTGAACCGGAGTTTTCGCAAGGACACTCTAAACCGCCCCTATTTGTATGATACAAAAACGCAAACGTTGACGGAGCTTCCCGGTTTTGCCAAGTGGCTGCCCAAGCAGGATGAACTTCTCTTGGTGGAACAGGAAAGCTTGTACCGTTACAACCCAGCTACAAAGAAAAAAGTATTGCTTGCCCAGGGAAGCAAAAGCGATCCGATTACAGATTATGCGGTGTCACCGGATGAACGCTATCTTGCCTTCGTTCAAACCGAAGTGAGCCTCAATCATCCGGAGCTCGCCAGCCGCCTCTTCCTGGTAGACATGCAGTCATTAAAGCGGAAGGTAAATGACCGGTATGCGGCCAGCCAGACCGATGGCTTTCAGAAAGTACCGCTGGTCAGTTGGAGCCCAACCTCTAAAAAGGTATTTTATCGGGTCGGGGCTGGACTGAAGGAACTGGATTTGCCGACCGGCAGAAAGTACACGTATGCGGTTACAGCGTTTCCTTCGTATTCTAGTGACATGAAATGGCGTTTTGAGCGAAAGGACGGGCTTGGGTATATGACAGACCTGTTGACGGGAAAAAGTGCTCCAACAGGCGAACTGCCCCAATCAATCGAGCGAAGCCTGACAGAAGTGTATTGGTCGCCGGTCGGACATTCCTACGTAGCGAAAAAATTTTACCACTCCTCCAATGCACAAGACTCCTACGAACAACTCACGGTGCGAACCGGAACAAAAGCGTTTGTTTACCCGCTTGATGGCAGTTTGTATCTGAGTGATTCTGACAACATTCGATTCATCGGCTGGGCTCGGGACGGCCAGTCGTTTTATGTAGCGGATTTGGATTCCGTACATAT
>JBLNEJ010000221.1:0-3861 GCA_050262535.1 Clostridia bacterium | reverse complement strand
TACAGGGTAAAACTCCTCGTCGAACTAAACGGATAAAATTTCTTTATACTTTAATACTACCTTACCCAAAACGACAACGGCAACACCGATCAAGGAGAATAGATCCTCTTTCGTTACCGTGACGATTTTCCCGAACAAATACGCATACAAATCGGTAGTAAATCCATCGGCGATGCTGACCAGAACCGTGAATAGCCCCAACCCGCTCGACAGGATGATCGGAATAGCCAAATCCTGATATGATTTGTACAGCTTGCGAAGCCGTTCAATAAACAACGATCCCACAACGGAAAAAATCATCCCGAAGAACAGCGGATTGATCGCCGAAAAAAAGGCGACTTTCTTCCCGAGGAGCATCCCCGCCGCCACACCTGCCAGCGTGACGTGCGACAGCCCATCCGCCATCATCGACAAGCGCCGAACAATCAGAAACGTCCCCAGGATGGGACAGATCAGCCCGATCAAAATCCCGGAAAACAGCGTATACCGCAAAAAATCATACTGCCACCAATCAGCGAGCATACGAACTCCTTCTTTCCAACCTCTAGTGATTATGCGCAAGCAGATGGACGTGCGAGCCGTACATCTGCTGCATGATTTTATCCTGATTGTGGACGAAATCGTGAGCCGTTCCATGGAAATGCAGCCCTTTTTGCAAGCAGGCCACCTTGTTGACCCACTGGGTCATCACGCCGACATCGTGGCTGACGATCATCATCGTCATCTCGTTTTCTTCCTTCAAGGAGCGCAGCAGCTCATAAAACTGCTCAATTGATTCCTGATCGACCCCGACGGTCGGTTCATCCAGGATCAGAAACTGTGGCTCCGCAACGAGCGCACGAGCGATAAACACCCGCTGCAGCTGCCCGCCGGAAAGAATGCCGATGCGTTTTTCCAGCTTGTCGCCCAAGCCTACACGCTCCGCTGCTTGGCTGACGAGCGCATGGTGCTTCCGCGTCAGTCGCTTGAACAGTCCCACTTTGCCGACCAGACCTGATGCAATCACTTCCCGTACCGTTGCCGGAAAGCCGCCCGCTCCATGTGCCACCTGCTGCGCCACATACCCGATTTTGTACCAGTCGCGGAACTTGGCGATCGGCTGGCCAAACAGCTCAATCTGCCCCTTCGTCGGGGGAAGCAGCCCAAGAATCAGCTTTAGCAGGGTCGACTTGCCGGAACCGTTTGGTCCGACAAGTCCGAGAAAGTCTCCCTTTTCCAGCACAAAGTTAACCTGATCCAGCACCGTTTTGCCATCATCGTATTGAAAGGTGACAGAAGACAACTGTACGATTTTTTCCTTTGTACTGATCGTATCCATCAAGTTCTCATCCCTTTGTTTTATTGCAGAGCCGCCCGCAGCGTCTCCAGATTTTGACGCATAATCGTGAAATAATCCTTGCCGTCCTTCTGCTCCGCTTCGGTCAAGCCCTCCAGCGGATTGAGCATGGCCGTTTTGGCACCCGTCTCCCGCGCGATCACATCGGCAACCTTGGTCGAGACAAGCGATTCAAACAGAATGTAGGAAATGTGATGCTCCTTCACCCGTTCAACCAGCTCCTTCAGTTCCCCCGGAGAAGGTTCATCGGCAGGCGAAATTCCCGCAATGGCAATCTGCTCCAAGCCGTATCGATGGGCAAGGTACCCAAAAGCGCTGTGAGACACCATAAATTCCTTCTTTGGTGCGGCTGCGACCATTTCTTTAAATTCCTTATCTAGTGTATCAAGTTCTTCTGCTAATTTCTCGTAATTTTTTTCATAATCCTGGGCGTGGGCTTGATCTTTCTTTACCAGAGCGTCTTTCACTTTTTCCGACTGTGCTTTTAAAAGTGTCGGGTCCAGCCAAACGTGCGGGTCACCCCCGCCGTGTGCGTGTTCCTCTGCCGGCTGTTCCGTCGTAGACGCATTCTCCTCATGCCCATGCTCCTCTGAGGCATTCAATAGTGACAGACCTTCCGTCCCGCTAATTACGGTCATCTTCGATTGGTCAAAGCCTCCAATCGCCTTCTCGACCCAGGCTTCAAACCCGCTGCCGTTGTACAAAAACACATCCGCTTTGGACATCTCTACAATATCTTTGGCTGTCGGCTCGAAATCATGCGGCTCAACGCCAGCAGGCACGATATTTTTCACATCAACATGCTCGCCGCCAATCTGGGATGCGACAAAATACAGCGGGTAAAACGAAGTGAACACCTTCAGCTTGCCGCTGGATGTGTTTGTGGATTGATTTTCGACTGGTGCTGTTGTACTCTGTGATGGTGCTCCTTGCCCACACGCTGTAAGAAATAGCGCAGCGCTGAGCACTACACTGCTTATTTGAAAGAAGCGTTGTTTTCTCTTCATTTATTCTCTCCATCTCCCTTGTTTTTTCTAATCATAATGATTCCGATTTACCTCAACATATACCCATTATACTACACGCAGCAAAAAAGTAAATAAGATTGATTACGATTTACCGATTGTCACATACCCGCCTTCCGTTTCGTACGGACAAGTATGTTATAATGCTTTCGAAGTGATAAGGAGGTTACGTAAAAATGAAGCCTACCCGTTTTGTTTTTGCCGGGCTGCTTGCCCTTTCCCTGCTTGCCGGCTGTGGAAGCAACAATGCTGCCCCACAGCACGAAACGCATCAACTGCCCAATGGCGATCTACAGGAAGTAACTGCCTCCATCAAGCAGCTTCCCACTTTTCTTGACAAGGTAGATCCTCAAATCAAGGAAGTGTATCAAATAGCAAGCTCTGTCAATGACACGCTCAAATCGATTCCGTGCTACTGCGGATGCGGTGAAAGCGCCGGCCATTTGCATAATGGCAACTGCTTTATCAAGGAAGTCAAACAGGACGGCTCCGTTGTCTGGGATGATCATGGCACCCGTTGTGGCGTCTGCATGGAAATTGCCGTCGTGACCGCCAAAATGTCGATGGAAGGTAAATCGACCAAGGAGATTCGTACGTTTATTGACAAGCAATACGGCGAAGGCTATGCCGAACCGACACCTACCCCGATGCCGATGTAACCATTGAGACTGTACAAGCAGAAGAACCGCCGAATAACATTCCGGCGGTTCTTTTCATATACAGAGGCATTACAGTTTTTCAATCACCTTGTCGATCAGCCCGTATTCCTTTGACTCCTGTGCCGTCAGGAAAAAGTCCCGGTCGGCATCGTGGCTGACTTTTTCATACGGCTGTCCTGACCGTTCCGCGATGATCGCGAACAGCTTTTCCCGATGACGCAAAATCCGGTCAGCCTGTATTTTCATATCGCTCGCCTGCCCTTGGCTTCCGCCCCAAGGCTGGTGGAGCATCACCTCAGCGTTCGGCAGCGCATACCGTTTTCCCTTCGCCCCGGCCACAAGCAGAAAGGAACCCATGGATGCTGCCATCCCGATACAAATGGTCGAGACATCCGGCTTGATGAATTGCATTGTATCATAAATCGCCATCCCGGCCGTGACGGACCCGCCCGGGGAATTGATGTACAGATGGATGTCCTTGTCCGGGTCTTCCGAAGCGAGGAAAAGCAGTTGGGCCACCACCAAATTGGCTATTTGATCATCAATGGCACTGCCGAGCATAATAATCCGGTCCTTCAGCAGGCGGGAATAAATATCGTACGAACGCTCCCCCCGACTGGTTTGCTCCACTACGACTGGTACAAGATTCATATCCATTCCCTCCTATATTAGGCTGCCATGCACATTTTGCTCGTGCCGGAACCGGATTGGCGCGGTGCGGTGAATCCGAAACCGGACGACACCATCGTAATGATGACTGGCTGCTTGTTCTCCGCTGTCCCTTCACCATTCGCGTCAACGGTCCATTCGGTCCGCAACGCTTCTTCCACAACCTCGCCAT
>JBLNEJ010000220.1:0-6450 GCA_050262535.1 Clostridia bacterium | reverse complement strand
GCCATCAGGTTGAGCACTTCAATCTCCCGTTCTGTCAACGGCTCGACCAGACCTTCCGCTGGTGTTTGCTCGGTGGATTGAACCGAAATCGTGGTGTCCCCGAACGAATGGAGCAGACGCTTCACGTAAATGACCTGCGCCGAAAGCATTTGCAGTACGTCCAGTCGTTCCTCCGTAAACGCATGCGTGGTCAAATTGTTCTCCAAATACAAAATTCCCTTCAATTCCCCCTGTACCAGAACCGGTGTGCACAGGATGGAGCGGGGGTGACGAGCAAGCACGTACGGATCGTTGGCGACAAGCGCTTCCTCTTGTGCATCCGGCAAGATCATCACCTCAGCCGTTCGCCACACATAGCGCAAAATCGACTCAGCGGCAATCGGCTGTTGCAGCAGCGATACGGATTCGGTGCGCACGCCTTCTACCGTCCCCATCGCAACCTCGACGACGAACCCGTCCTTCCCTTCGATGACGAGGCAGCCATGCTGGGCTCCGGCATTTTCGATGATCAGGCCCATCAAACGAGCGAGCAGCTGCTGCAAATCAAGCTCCTCGGATACCGTCTGCGATGCTTTCAGAATTGTCGCGAGATCAAGGGCCGCGTGCTCGGCATTGTTTGGATCAGCCGGTTCAGGCTGGTAAGGTGCAAACGAGCGGTTTTCCTGTGCGGCTGATGCCACCTGATTGGCTGCATCGGTCTCCATGCGAGGAAAGCTGCGTCTTACACGCTCAGCCAGTACGGTAGCCCCCCATTGCGAATAGGTAGTGTATGCTTTGTCCGCATAGAGCTGCGCGACGGAGGCAATCTCCTTTTCCTTGTAAAAGCTGGCCGCACGCTCGGCAGCAATCCCGATAATCGGAATAAAGTCCGATTTCTGCGCCGCCTGAATTGCCCGCTCATACAGCTTCATCGCTTCACTGTCATTCTTGCTGAGTCTGGCAATTTCCGCTTCAATCAGCAGTACGTTATGAGCATAATTGTCAGGAGCATGTTTGGCCCAAGCCTGCAACCTCCCCAGATTGCGCTTCAGATGGCGATACAGCTTCAGGTTGGCCCGCTCCCCGCCGTCTTGCAAGACTGCCGCGACCGCAAGCGATTCGTAAAAACAGCATTCGGCCAGATGCGGCAGATGAGTGGCGTATTTGGTATGCGGCTTTGCCGCCTTGCAGGCTTCCAACGCCTGTTCATATTGCCCGTTTAAATAATGCAGCTGCGCTTTATAGGTATAGAACTGAAACAAGGTGGTTGCAATAAATTCCTTGTTGCCCACCTGCTGCATAAAGAGCTCTTCGCGAAATTGTTCCGTATTGAACGATTCAAGGCTCTCCGTCTCTCCGCGCATCGCCCGAATCCACTGCTGGTACAGCACGAAGTTGTCGATAACGAATTCATCCTTCGTTTCCGCCAGCACTTCCATGTAATGGGCAATCCACCGTTCCAGCTCAGCAAGACTTTTGCGCACATAGAGAAGGTTGATATGTCCGCCCATGGCATAGCTGGCAAAAACATAATCACCCGATTCCAATCCGAACTGCAGCGCCTGCTCGAGATACGCTTCCCCTTCTTTAAAATGCTTGAGCCAGTTGGAAATGACGCTGCCAAACATGACGTACGTTTTGCATTTGACGGAGCCGATGTTGTAGCGATCCGACAGCTGAAGCGCGATTTTGCCCAACCGGTAGCCATTTTCGTAATCACCCATCACAAGCCCCAAAAACATCGCATAGGCAGCGCACCCTGTAGCGGAGACCGGTGACATCCCGTACTTGAGCGTAAGCCTGACGGAGCGGGACATCAGCATGATAAATACCTCTTTGTTCGAAAAAAACGACGGAGCGGCCAACGTTGCCATCAGGTCGATAATGGCGAGAATATCCTGGTCTTTCATCTCCGGGAGGGTAAGCAAGCGATCGGCCTGATTGCGGATATGCCAGCGAGCCAGCAGCATCTCCTTGGTGATGTCCGTTTTTTTCGGGTGGAGCGGGATGGAGATATCAAATTCCGCGAGCAGTCGCAACCCGAGCGTAATCGCCTCTGTATATTTACCAAGGTTGACGTACTGGGTCGCAATGACCCTGCAGGCCGCAGCCCGATCAAGACGGTTGCGCGAACGCTGGATCAGGTCGATCGCCAGCTGTTCGGCCTGCTCAAACTGTCCGTTCAAATATTCGCATTCAGTTCGTTCCAAACAGAGCGCAAAGCACAGATCAAACCGCATCTCCCAATCTGCTGCGGTCAAGAGCGAAGCTCCTGCGCGGAAATAGATGGCCGCCGCATCATAGGCAGAGGATGACTTGGCTTTTCTCCCTGCTTCGAGATTCAGTTCTACCAGCTGGGGCGGTTGCTCCATATAGCCCACACCAAGATTCAGGTGTGTAACAAGATCAAACAGGTCGACCATTCCATCCACCCGTTTGGCCAGTAGGTAGCTGCCGACATTGCCGTGGAAACGATGCTTTTCGTCCTCGTCGAGCAATGAAGCAGCCGCCTGCTGAATTCGATCGTGGAGAAAGCTGTAGGTCGATGCATCGAGAGCGATGACAAAGCCTTCCTGTACAGCGGTGACCAGATCGGCTTCAAGCTGGATGACAGAGCTGTTCTGCACATCGGCAAGCAGCTTCAGATCAAATCGGCTTCCCAGGCAAGCTGCCAGCGAGAGCACGCTTTGCGTTCGTTCGGGAAGCTTGCGAATCTTGTTCACCATGAAATCGAGCAAATCGTCGGTCGTTTTTTTCCTCTTGATTGCCGCCAAATCCCACTTCCACATGCCCCGGTCCGCATCAAAGGCAATCATCCGTTCAACATAAACCGTTTGCAGCAGTTGCTTGAAGAAAAACGGATTGCCGGCTGTTTTTTGGTAGAGCTGCTCGGTCAGCTCCAAGGAGCTGCTCTCTTCACATTTCAGCGTTGCGGCAGTCATCTGATTCAGATCATGCATGGTCAAGGGCATTAACGGAAGACTGTGCACCCGAACCCCTGCCTCCTTGATCTCTTCCAGCTTGAGGAGCAAGGGATGTCCGCTGTTCACCTCATTGTCGCGAAATGCGCCGATGATCAGCAGGTTCCCGCTCTCCGGGTCTGTCAAAAAGGAATGAATCATCTGCAGCGACGCTGTATCGGCCCATTGCAAATCATCTAGAAAAAACAGCAGCGGGTGCTCCTTTTTGGCAAACACCTGTACAAAGCTACGAAACGCAAGCAAAAAGCGATGCTGCAGCTCGGCCGAAGACAACAACTCCAGCGGAGGAACCTCGCCGACTACTAGCTTCAGCTCGGGCAAAACATCGACAATCATGGCCAAATTTGCGCCTACTGTGTGATGCAGCTGCTCTTTTACGCGGCTGATCCGCTCCTTGCTTTCCATGAGAATCTGCTGGATCAGCTCCCGAAACGCCCCGATTACAGTCGCATACGGCACTTCCCGATTGAACTGCTCGAATTTTCCCGTGATGAAATACCCTTTTTCCCGGGCAAGCATTCGCTGGATTTCTTGGACCAGCGCTGTTTTGCCAATGCCAGCCGGCCCTGAGATGAACACCAGCTCGGTGGAACCAAGACACGCCCAGTGAAAAGCGTCTCTTACCTGGGAAATTTCCTGATCCCTGCCATACACCCCATCGACGATCTCAAAAATGCGCGAGGAATCCTTCTGTCCAAGCGGAAACTCGCTGATGCTGCCCCGTTCCTTTAGCATGGACAGACAGTACTCCAGGTCTGCCTTGAGGCCGTTGGCGCTTTGATAGCGGTCACCGACATTTTTGTCCAGCAATTTCAGGACGATTTTTTCGACCATGACAGGCAATTGCGGATCAAAATGGGTCAAGGGCAATGGCAGCTTGGCGATATGGGCATGCGTCCACTCAATCGGATCGTTTGCCTCAAAAGGCAGCCATCCCGTCAGGAACTCGTAGAGGATTATCCCCAGTGAATACAGATCGGTTCGATAATCGACCGTCCGGCCAAGCCGCCCGGTCATTTCTGGCGATAGATAGGGCAAGGCTGTTCGGAGCGAGGTTTGTTCGTTGCTGTCCGGCCCGAACTGCTCCTTTGTGGGAATGATACGCACCTGCATCTTCGCATCGTCCACCCAAATGTTGTCGGGCTGCAGACTTTTGAGTACAAGCTGTTTTCGATGCAGGTCGCCCACACGCTCGGCAAGAATGGCAGCAATACGCAGTTTATCGGGTAGGTCCCACTCGTTCGACTGGATCACGGAACGCAGGGACATTTCTGTGCTGCTACTTTCGTTGGATTGTTTCCGGATGTCACTCATCGATACTTTTTCCTCTTCTGCACAAATTTCTATGTAACAAAATTCGACATGATTCCCTGAATTCCTTGCCAATACATCCGAATGAGTATTACCTTTTTATGGTTTTTTTGTGTCAAACCATAGACGGGCATAGTCAACCCAGCCTTGCGCATTGATGGTGACGCCTTGCAGCCTGGGATGGGATAGCAATCGGGCCGCATTTCGATACAGCGGCAGGAAGCTTTTCTTTTTCAGCAGCACCCTTTCCAGCTGCTTCAGCAAGGTAAGCCGTTCTGTGCGTGAATCAGTAGCGAAAATGCGGCTGGTCCATACGGCCGCTTCCTGTCTTAGCTGATCATCGGCATGAAGCCAGAGAAAGCTGTTTTCCGCCAGGACGGTTTGCAGCATCGAGACTTCCCAATCGTCGCCGATGGTGGCGCTGTCGTGGATCAGGTCCGCCGCTTTATAGCAGGACGGCTGCAGCAGCTCCTCCGCTGAAAAATAAGCAATGTCCACCGCAATTCCGTACATCGCACACCGGGCGCGAATCCACTCGGCATCTTCCCGGTGGTCTTGTTCAGAAAAGGTATGCAATCGCAGCACTTCCCCCCGGTATCCGCTCTTATGGAGCAAGTCTCGCGGATCGGTTTGACTCTTTGGCGTTTCCTGAATTGGCTCAGATGGAAACGGAAACATGCCTTCAGCCGTTTCCACACGATTGCCGCCAAGCTCCCGCAGCATCTCGTTTCGGTCCAGCAGCCTGTCGATTGCCTCACGAAACAGCGGATCGCGCAACGGCCCCTCTTTTCGCAAATTGCAGCTGATGAATTGCACGCTCCACTCCAAGCGCTCGGAACTCTTCCACCCCTGCTTCGTCTCCGACTCCTCAGCGTCAGATGTGTACCGTATCCAAAAGGCACTATCTTCAAGCAACCGGCTGGCAATCGCAGAATCCGGGACAACGACCAGCTCGATTCGATCCAGCAGCGCACGTTCGCGAAAATACGTTTGAAACGCTTCAAGCACAAGCATCGATTCATCGCTGCGTACCAGCTTGAACGGTCCGGTCCCCACGAGCTGCCGTCCAAACCGCTCTCCCATCTCCTGACAATACTGTTTGGGCAAAATAGACAAATGCTCGCTGGCCAGCAGCTGCAGGAACAGATGGTTGGGCTGATGCAGGTCAATCCGCACGGTCCGTTCCCCCTCAACCTCGATCTGCTTGACGGACTGAAGCAGCCAACGATAAGGCGAAGAGCCTTCCCCTTTTTCCAGCCGAACTCGCTCCAGGCTGAACTTCACATCATGGGCTGTCAGCGTGTGACCGTTGTGAAACAGTACACCTTTGCGCAAATAAAAAAACCATTGATCGCCTCGCGCATTTGTCTGCCAATGGTGGGCCAGATGCGGTTCAATCGTCTGTGTCGCAGGATCATGCCGGACGAGCGTGTCGCACAGCTGCTTTACCAGATGGCATTGGGAGCGCAGAACGATGTGAGCCGGATCAAGCACCAGCTCCGGTCGATGCAGCCGCAACCGCAGCGCATCGAAATCGGTGCCTCCCTCCTGCAGCTGATGGCCGCCAAAGTAGCCGCGAAACCATTGGGAAAACCGCTCCGCAGCCATCGGATGGGTCACAGCATATCGGTCGATCAATGCGAGTGCTTTTTGAATGTTGCCTTGCTGGATCAAGTCTTTGGCGATCCCGTCAATCAGATCGTCCGGTTCCACATGAAACACCAATGTGGATCGATGGCCTCGCCCTCTTCCCGGCACCCACGCGATCAGATTGCGCTCGATCCACTTTTTTAAAATGAGCTTGGCGTTGCGCGGCGTACAGCAAAGAACGACCGCAATTTGATCGAGTGTAACCGGAAACGGCGCGCCCGTGGAATGTTCCTGCCAGCTGTTCCGCAGCCGTACATAATCGTCAATGATTTGCATGAAGAATGACCTCATTTAAAAAAAGATGAAAAGCTTCGTGCCGAAATCCTGCCCTTTTTGCCTTGGCGCTGCAATCGTACAATGTGGCGAACAGGGGGAGGAATACAGAATGAAACACTCCATTCGCACACTTTATCATCGCTATCATACCATCATTTGGGTTCGCTTGTTTGGCGAGCTGATCACCAGCTTCTCCGGTTCCATGATGGCCCCTTTCTTGATCCTGTATCTGCATGACAAGCTGGGCGGGTCC
>JBLNEJ010000219.1:0-4476 GCA_050262535.1 Clostridia bacterium | reverse complement strand
TATTGTAGAAGCCTTCGTGATGGTCGAAGTGAAACAATAATGGTCGGGGTTGTGCGCATTGAACTGCTGGTGGCGCATAGCCAGAACTTGAAGGAAAAACGGGCGGTTGTAAAAAGCATACTCCGTCTCGTACGCAATAAATTCAATGTGTCTGCGGCGGAAACCGCCTATCTCGAGCAGTGGCAGCGAGCCGAATTAGGTTTCGCTGCCGTTGCCAATGAAATGGCGTTTTTGCAAAAAGAGCTGAATGCCGTGGTTCGGTTTGTGGAATCGACTCCCGGTGTGGAGTTGATTGCCGCTGATACGGAATACTACGACTAAGGCGTAGAACAAGAGGTGAATGCCGCATGGGTATGAACAAAACGCGGACGAATCGCGTTGGTGAAGAAATCAAAAAAGAACTGAGCCTGCTTTTGCAGCGAGGCATGAAAGACCCCCGCATCGGTTTTGTGACGGTAACGGGTGTAGAAGTAACGAGCGATCTTCAGCTAGCCAAAGTGTACATCAGTGTATTTGGCTCTGCTGAGCAGCGCAACGCCAGTCTAGCCGGGCTGCAAAAAGCGAAAGGCTTTTTGCGTACAGAAATTGGACGCCGCATCAAGCTGAGACATGTCCCGGATCTCGTATTCAAGCTGGATGAATCGATTGACTACGGCAACAAGATTGAAACCATCCTGCGCGAAATCTCCACGACAGAAGGAGAAGAAGCCAAGCATGACTGATTACCGCAGTTCCTTACTGGCAGCCGGTCAATTCATGCGGGAAGCGGATCGCTATCTGATCATTTCTCATGTCAATCCTGACGGAGATACGACCAGCTCTGCATTGGCCTGCGCCTTGATGCTTGAACAGTTGGGCAAGACATACGTGATTGTAAATGAAGGGGAGACACCAGCAAAATTCGGGTATCTCCCTCGTTTTTCGCAAATCCGCAATCTCGCAAACGATGAGGTAGCCGAAGCGTTTGAACATATTATCGCGGTTGATGCAGCGGACTCTTCCAGAATGGGCAATGTGCGCCATTTGTTTGCGGAAAACGCACAGCTGCTCAACATTGACCACCATCCAACAAATGATCGCTTTGGCACGGTTAATGTGATTCGCACGGATGCTGCGGCTACAGCGGAAATGATGTACGAATTGGCAGAAGCGAACGGAATTGCGTGCGACGAGGAATTGGCGACGTGCATTTATACCGGGTTGCTCACGGACACAGGCGGTTTTCGTTACTCCAATACTTCACCAAATGTATTAAAAATCGCATCGCAGCTGCTTCAATACGGACTAAAACCAGGGGAGCTTGCTGAGCGATGCCTGGAGGAAACGACGCTTGAGCACATCCTGCTTTTGCGTCGTGCGCTGCAGACACTCACGATTACACATCGGAAGCAGGTTGCCGCTTTATGCGCTTCACAGGCTGATCTGCTGGCAACGGGTGCAACCTCGGAGGATGCAGGCGGTTTTGTGAATTATTGCCGAAACATTGAAGGAATCGAAATCGGCTTGTTTTTCTTTGAAACTCCCGCATCGTCCGTAAAGGTCAGCTTCCGCTCACGCAGCCGTGTGGATGTTGCGCAAATTGCAAAAGGTCTGGGCGGCGGTGGACACGCACGAGCCGCAGGATGCACGATTCAAGGTACGGTAGAAGAAGCGAAGCGCATTGTGTACACAAAGCTTAGCGAAGCGCTTGGAGTAGATGCTGATGAGTGAGATCAATGGTGTCGTTGTCATACATAAAGCTGCGGGCATGACCTCACACGATTGTGTTTCACGGGTGCGGCGCATTCTGCAGCAGAAAAAAGCGGGCCACACGGGCACGCTTGATCCGGATGTGACCGGTGTGCTGCCGGTCTGTTTAGGTCAAGGGACGCGAATCGTCGAATATTTGCAGGAATTGCCCAAAGCCTATGAAGTCAATATGCGACTAGGAACCTCTACGACAACGGAAGATGCAAGCGGGGAAGTCATCGAGCGAAAGATGGTTGAGCCGGATTGTTTCGACCGTACACGGCTAGAGGACGTATTTGCCCGTTTTCTCGGAGAAATTGAACAGGTTCCACCCATGTTTTCCGCCGTCAAGGTGAACGGCAAGCGGCTGTACGATTTGGCGAGGGAAGGCATTGTGGTGGAGCGGAAAGCGCGGAATGTCACGATTTATGATTTGGACATTCATGCGTTTCAGTTTGATGGAACCGGATGCAACATCACGTTTTTATGCCGATGCTCGAAAGGAACCTACGTCCGCACGCTATGCGTCGACATTGGGAAGATGTTGGGATACCCGGCTCACATGGAGCGCTTGATCCGGGTGGAAAGCGGTCCGTTTCGCCTTGAACAGGCTGTAACACTTGAAAAGCTGGAGGAATTGAACCAAGCTGGGCGTTTGTCGGAAGTCTTGATTCCGGTTGCTGAAGCAATTGACTTCCTCCCACGCTACGAGATTCCTGCCTCTCGTAAAAAGGCTGTGCTTAACGGCTTAGAAACCGCACTTCCAGACTGCACACTGCCGGAAGGAAGTCTCATTCGCTTGTTTGCTGAAGATCAGCTTCTCGGTTTGCATCGCATCGTGACAGGTCAGCGAGGCGTCTATGCGAAGCCGGAGAAAGTTTTTAACGGGTGAGGTGTGAAGATGAGAACGATTCAGCTCTCGTATCCGTTACCACAAACAGTTGACTATGAACCGTGCGCCATCGCGATGGGCTATTTTGATGGCGTTCACCTGGGGCACCGTCGGGTCATTCAGAAAGCGATCGACTCGGCCCATCAGAACGGCTTGAAAAGCGCGGTTCTCACCTTTGACCCGCACCCGCGAGAGGTGTTGGGCAGATCGGGGTACACAAGCTACCTGACGCCGCTGGATGAGAAGCTGGAGCAGCTCGAGAAGCTTGGCGTAGAATTGGTATACGTCATGAAATTCGACATTGCCTTTTCGTCGATCTATCCGGAGGAATTTATCAATGAAGTGCTGATTCCGCTCCAATGCCGCCATGTTGTGGTCGGCTTTGACAATACGTTTGGCTATCGGGGAACCGGTACAGCCCAAACGCTGCAGGAGAAGAGTGCGGGCCGCTATACGCTTGATATCGTCGGTCCGGTAAACCGTTTGGGCGAAAAGGTAAGCAGCACGATCATACGTGAATATTTGCACAATGGTGATGTCGAGCAAGCGGCACACCTGCTCGGGCGCCCGTACAAAGTGGAGGGCGTTGTCGTTCACGGTGACAAGAGGGGGCGGACGATCGGCTTTCCTACTGCGAATGTAGCGGTTGACAAGCCCTATCTCGTCGGCAAGAACGGCGTTTATGGCGTTCGGTTGCACCATGCTGGCAATACCTATGTCGGTGTCATGAACATCGGGATCAAGCCGACCTTCGAGCTGGAGAAGAAGGAAAAGTCACTCGAGGTGCACATTTTTGATTTTGACGGGACGATCTACGGTGACCGGGTAGAGGTTGAGCTTCTGTTCATGCTCCGTGAAGAACAGAAGTTTGCAGGCGTCGAGACGCTGATTGCCCAAATCCGCAAAGACGTAGAGATTGCCAAGCAGAAGTTCGCCACGAACCGTTATTAGTCGCAAAGAGACTTTTGCTTTTCCCAATCGGGTATGATATAATCCGATTGTTGTCAAAAACAACCGCAGCTTGGCTGGCCGACTCTCACCGGCGGCAGACTCGGCTGACGGGGATTATGAGAATAGGAGGTGAGTCTCGATGGCACTTACACCAGAACGCAAAACTCAACTGATTCAAGAGTACCGCACTCATGAAAATGACACCGGTTCTCCTGAAGTTCAAATTGCGATCCTTACTGAAAACATCAACAATTTGAACGAGCATCTGCGCACGCACAAGAAAGATCACCACAGCCGTCGTGGTCTCTTGAAGATGGTAGGTCAACGCCGTAACCTGTTGGGCTACTTGAAAGATGCAGACATCGCGCGTTATCGTACGCTTGTAGACAAACTTGGTCTGCGTCGTTAATCGGATGTCCGAAATGGAAAAAGCGGGAACTTCCCGCTTTTTCTTTTACCTGTTTGATTTTACGTTTATCCATAGCAGGAAATAATACATAGAAGTAGAAGAAAATCTTGTTGAATATTGTCTGAAGGAGGGCTGCTACGTACATGGAAGGACAAGTCCGTATATTTGAGTTTGAGTTGGCAGGCCGACCACTGAAGCTTGAGTTTGGCAAAATTGCAAAGCAAGCACAAGGATCGGTTTTGGTTCGATATGGTGATACGGCGATTTTGTCGGCTGTTACGGTCTCTAAGGAGCCGAAACCGCTCGATTTTTTCCCGTTGACCGTTAACTATGAAGAACGTTTGTATGCAGTAGGTAAAATCCCTGGAGGTTTTATTAAGCGGGAAGGGCGTCCAAGCGAAAAGGCAATTTTGGCCAGCCGTTTGATTGACCGTCCGATTCGTCCACTGTTTCCGGAAGGATTCCGTAATGATGTGCAAGTCGTGAATACAGTTCT
>JBLNEJ010000218.1:0-7457 GCA_050262535.1 Clostridia bacterium | reverse complement strand
AGGAGAATTCTGTGTAGGAAATACCGGTATCGAGTCTGCTCGCGACGACATCCTTGGCCAGCATCGCATTGATGCTGAAATTTTTCCCGTAATCGCGCAAAAATTCGATAACATTGATTTTATGAGTCCAGTCGTAATTGTTGACCATTCGCATCTGGTTATCGCCTTCGGTCACGAACAGCTTTTTCAATTGTGCGGTCAGGGCATCCACGTTCGCCTGAACCTGTTCCAGTGTTTGCAGCGAACGCTCGGATTGACGTCCGCTCGGATCGCCGATTGTACCGGTTGCGCCGCCAATCAGAATGACGGGACGATGGCCGGCAAGCTGGAAGCGTTTCAGTACCATGAAGGGAATCAAGTGACCGATATGCATGCTGTCACCCGTCGGATCTACACCACAGTAAAGTGAAATCGATTTTTGACTCGTCAATTCCCGTAGGCCGTCCGCATCCGTTTGTTGATTGATGGCGTCGCGCCATTCCAGTTCGTCAATAATATTCACAGCCATACCACTCCTTCAATTCAATAGATCATGAATGCGCGTTGAAATGAAAAAATCGCCCCTTGTCTATTGTAGACACAGGGACGATTGAATAACCGTGTTACCACCCAGGTTGCACCAATGGACGTTGCGCTTTTGCACGCACGCCATTCATGCCGCTCTCGGCGAGTTATCGTTCGCCATTCCGCTCAGCATTACCTGAGATACTCCAGAGTGTAATTCGCTGGCTTCGGTGTGTACCGGGTTCCATCACCCCCCGGCTTTCTAGAACAGGGACCAAGCTGCTACTGGGCTCTTTCAACGTATGTCGCATATAAGATTACAGACAGTATAGTGAATTACGAGATCAGTGTCAACCTCATTAGTTTGAGGAGGCTTGGTAGCCGCCATGTCTGCAACAATTACATTACATTCCCTTCGCTTCCTTCAGCTTGTCTACTCGTGCCTTAACCGAGTCATTGGGCTCCTGCTCGGCCAAGCTTACCACTGCCTCGACAAGAACGAAATCGCTTTTTCTTAATAAAGTGTTAATCGCTTTCCAGGATCGAATCCAATTTCTATAAAATTATTGGTATGATGTAAGAAAACTCAATGACAAAGAGTGGTTGAACATGGAGAAAATTCTTATCGTGGACGACGAACCGGAAATTCGTAAGCTGATCCGCATTCACATGGAGAGGGCGGGTTTGCCCATCATTGAGGCAGAGTCAGGGCGGCAAGCAATGGAACTTATGCAGGAGCATCCGGTTGCGTTACTGATTTTGGATATCATGATGGACGACGGAAATGGCTTCGAGGTTCTTCATTATTTGCGGGGAAAAAATGCAAAAACGCTCGTCATCGCCCTTAGTGCCAGAAGAGAGGTGCATGATAAAATTGCCGCGCTCGGCTTGGGAGCAGACGATTACGTCACCAAGCCGTTTAGTCCGATGGAGCTGCTGGCTCGGGTACAAGCTCATCTTAGACGGCACCGTCCCGAGGCGCTCCGCCAGCCTGCGGTCATAAGCTTGAACAAGCTGGTTTTGGAAATAGACAATTTGATTCTGGAAAATGACGGGGAACGCCACGCGTTAACCCCTGTTGAATGCGAGCTTCTGCAATTATTCATGCGCAATCCCGATCGTGTGCTGACCAAACGAGAAATCTACAAGCATATCTGGCAGCATGAAAATTATGATGACAACAACTTGAGTGTTTTTATCAGCCGACTCCGCAAAATGCTTGAAAGCTCTGCCGGTTCCCCGCAACACCTGCATACCGTTCGGGGCATAGGATATCGTTTTTCCGGAGACGGACGATGAAAAGCCGCACAAAGCTATGGCTGATCATGCTCATCAGCGTCGTTGGCAGCTTGGTTCTGTTTGTTTTCTTTTCCCTGATTACAGGGAAGTATTTGAATAAAGGCTATGATTTGAATAAGCTGAACGAGATCTCACACGAGACATTGGATTCCATCACGCAACTAAGTGCATTTGGGAAAAACGAGGTCCAACCGATTTTGGATCGGGTTCATCGCCAGCACCCGGACCTTCGCTTTGAATGGCTATCTACAGATGGCACAGTGCTCTATGATACTTCCCCCGAGACGCGGCGTTACGAATTCAGCCAATTTGCAGATCGCTTTCTCGATATGCCGAACAACCTTTGGAGCGAAAACAAACCGATCACCCTTGCCTATTCAGCGAACAAGGGCGGACAACCTTATTATTTGTTGCTGAGCTTGCCCAGTGAAGCAATGAAACGCGGGCAGCTGTACTTCTACATGCGTACCTTCAAGATCCTGTTTACCTGGACCCTTCCGCTGTTGTTATCTTTCTCGTTGCCTTATTTTTTGTCACTGTGGTTTTTCTCCTCAATCGATCGTCGTATCCGCAAGCTGAATACCGCACTCAATCAAGTCAGTCTCCGGAGCGACGTCGTCGTATTGGAGGACAAGTCGAAGGACGAAATCGGTAAGCTGACCCGCCATTACAATTCGATGGCACAGCGGATTCGAACCCAGGCCGACCAAATCGAGCAATTCGAAAACAGACGCAGGCTGCTGCTCTCCAACCTGTCTCACGATTTGCGGACACCGCTGACCATGATCCTTGGCTATGCCGAAACAATTCGTACCGGCGCGTATAAAGATGAGAACGAGCTGCAAGCCAGCGCGAAAGTCATCCTGCAGCGATCTCGTTACATGGATAAGCTCCTGGATCAATTGCTTGATATCTCGCGTCAGGACGCGAATTCACTCCAACTTCATCTGGCATCGCATAACTTGTCCGAATTGCTGCGGAAAATTATAGCCGACTACATGCTGTTTTTGGATGGCCAACCATACACCATTGAAGCAGACATACCCGAACGGGATGTGGTGGTGTTGATCGATGCCTCTCTGATCGAACGAGCCGTCCGCAACTTGCTGGATAATGCGGTTCGTTATGGGAACGAGGGACATTTTTTGGAGCTGGCCCTTGTTGAACAAGAAGAGGACGTGTGCATCACCGTCAAGGATCGAGGCAGAGGAATTGCTCCTGAGGATCAGAAACGCATTTTCGAACGGTTTTATCGTGTTGACGATGGGAGGAAGGGCGAGGGGCTTGGGATCGGGCTTTCGATTGTCAAAGAAATTGTGGAATCCCATCAAGGCAGTGTTCAGGTGAAAAGTACTCCCTATGTGGAAACTTTGTTTGAATTACGGATTCCGAAAAAACAGTAGGTTGTTAAACTAAGAAAACGGGGCAGTCCCACGTCATTTATGATGACCATTGGGACGCCCCGCTGTTGTTTGTACAAATGAACGATGCAGCTGCAACACGCCTTGAGGTTGTTCCAAACGTTTTTGACAGGCACCTATAGGTGCGTGTTGGGGTTTTTGGAGTGCTGGAGGGAAAGGTCCGCCTTTCACTATCTTGCTGTTATATTCTTGAATACTATATTTGCACAAACACGTTTGTTATAGTTGTTGACGTATTGGATTGTTACCAACATATATGACCCCAAATCATCATGAATGGAAGTGTTTGCAATGCATAAAGTAATCGAGCCAAAAATTCTCTATTTTGGAACCCCAGTCGTCCTCATTAGTACCTTAAACGAAGACGGATCAGCCAATTTAGCCCCTATGTCTTCGGCGTGGTGGCTGTACAAATCGTGTATGCTCGGTATGAGCCACAGATCCAAAACCGTTCAAAACCTCATTCGTGAAAAAGAGTGCGTACTCAATCTTCCATCAGTAGATCTCGTTAATGTAGTTGACCGACTGGCTCTACTCACCGGCGTGAACCCTGTTCCCGAGTACAAAAGACAGATGGGATATCGCTACGAACCCAATAAATTCGGAGCGGCCGGACTTACACCACAGCCTTCCGACTTGGTAAAACCACCTCGCGTTGAGGAGTGTCCGGTTCAATTGGAGGCGACTCTCATCCAAGTACACAACTTCAGCGAACCAGACAGCTTCCTTGCCTCCATTGAGGTTGCCATTACGCGAGTGCATATTGATGAGAAACTCAGTGTTACGGGGAAAAACAATTACATCGATCCGAATAAATGGAATCCACTGATTATGAACTTCTGCGAATTTTATGGACTTAGCGGAAAAGTGCACCCTTCCAGATTGGCAACAGCGTTCGGGGTGGCTACCGAATGAAACCTGTCAAAACACACAAAAAATCAGGCCAATCAGAATACTCTGATTGACCTGATCATACGCCCCTTGAGCCACAAAACTAAACGGACATCTTGTGAGGCTTGTTTTCATGCGGGGTACCTTTTTTCGGAATAGCATCATCATACGGCATATCGCTATGCCCATAGCTGCGATGAATCATCATATACAGTAAACCAGCACCAACAACTACGACTCCAGAAAGAAGTACAATGTAGTTATCATACCAAGGAACATCTGGTGTTCTTGGCCAACACATGTTGATCATTGCGATGATTCCGTAGACAAGTGCAATAATATTGACTGGTAGTCCCCATTTGCCCAATTGGTACTTGCCACTTGGCTTCCATCCTTTGAGTCTCGCCCGTAGTGCAGCAAGGACAACCATTTGGAATCCAAGATAAATACCAAATGCTGCAAAGCTAACTATTTTTGTAAGTGCATCTTCAGATACCTTTGACCCGAGCACGATGATTGCCGGCACAATAGCTGCTAGAAGCAGTGCATAAGGAGGAACGTGACGAGCATTCGAAAACTTCTTCAAGAGTCGGCTTCCTACAATCATGTCATCACGTCCATAGGAATAGGCAAGTCGGCTTGCTGCCGCCTGTAAACTCATGACGCATGAAAGGAAAGAAAGCAACACAACTCCCAATACAACCTTTGAACCAACTGCACCAAATGCATCGTTGAGCAATGTATCAACAGGTGCTGTGTCCTTGCCAGCGATAACTGCCGGAATATCTGCAACGGAAAGGATTAACGCAAGGCAGACAAACGTTGCTGCAGCACCGCCGATATAAATCGTCCGACGCATGGCTTTAGGGATCAGAACACCTGGATTTGGTACTTCCTCAGCCACATCACCACAAGCTTCGAAACCATAATATTGGAAAATTCCAATTAACCCAGCGGCTGCAAAGGCAACGAAGTAGCTTTGATTGCCTTCTGCACCAAACGTATTAAAGAGCACATCAAGACCGTGATATCTATGTGTGATCAGCAGCCAACCACCGACTGCAAGCGCACCGAGAATCTCAGCAACAAAACCAATAACTGCTGCAGCGGCGAGAACCTTCGTACCCATAAAATTGATGATCGTCGCGAGTACAAGAATGACGAGTGCAAAAATAATCGTGGTATCGACCGATAACTCATACCCTAAAAATTGTGCGAGAAATGGTCCGGCTCCATACGCAACGCTGGCAATCGTTACAAGTATGGCCACCAAGTAGACCCAACCCGTCATCCACGCCCATTTGTGCCCCCATAGTCTTCGTGCCCAAGGGTAAACTCCTCCGGCAACAGGGTATTGGGCAACAACCTCACTGAAGACAAGTGCCACCATTAATTGTCCGAGTCCAACGATGAAAAAGCTCCAAATCATCGGAGGACCACCTTGCGCAAGTGCAAATGCAAATAACGTGTACACCCCTACTACAGGAGAAAGATACGTGAAGCCTAGCGAAAAGTTTGCCCAAGGACTCATATCGCGCTGGAATTGAGATTCATATCCAAGCGCCGCCAGGTGGGCAGCATCATCATGATGCTCGCCCATGCCTTTGTTCAGATTCATCTTTTTGACCCCCTTTAAAATAGTCCCCGCAGATGTAACTAACTCAATCTCTTTTTTATCTCTTATTGATTATTTGAAAACCAGCCTGTTGGTCCTACTGCAAGATTGATGTTAATTTGTTTCACTTCCTGGAATTCATCTAATCCAAATGTTCCAAGGCTTGAACCAATACCGCTTTGTTTATATCCATGCCATGGCGCTTCATTATAGGTTGGTCCATAAGCATTAATCCACGTAATACCAGCTCGTACTTCTCGAATCACACGCATGGCTTTTGCACCATCTGAAGTGAATACGCCGCCGGCAAGACCATAAATGGTATCATTTGCAAGTTTAATTGCTTCTTCCTCACCTTTGAACTTTTGAATAACAGCAACAGGTCCGAAGATTTCTTCTTTTACAATACGCATTTCTGGGTTTACGTCAATGAAAACGGTGGGTTCAACAAAGAAGCCTTTATCTAAACCATTTTCCGTCAGACGACTTCCGCCGCAAGCTAATGTTGCGCCTTCCTTTTTACCGATTTCAATGTATTCCAGAATGGTATTCAGTTGGGCTTCACTTACGATGGCACCCATTTCAGAACCTTCTTCCAAGCCTGGTCCTACTTTAATATTTTTCGCTCTTCGTACGAACTCTTCCACGAATTGATCATAGATGCTATCTTCTACAATAATCCGGCTTCCCGCAGAGCATACTTGACCAGAACCGTAGAAAATACCTAACAATGCATTGTCAACAGCTGCTTCAAAATCAGCATCCGCAAAGATAATATTAGGGGACTTCCCACCTAATTCAAGGGAGATTTTTTTCAGATTGCCTGCAGCATTGCGCATAATGCTTCTTCCTACTTCCGTGCTGCCTGTGAAGGAAACCATATCTACATCATGGCTGCTTGCGATTACCTCGCCAATTACAGAACCTTTCCCCAATACCAGATTCACAACGCCTTTTGGAATTCCAACTTCATCGAGAATCTCAACTAATTTCGTTGCGGTAACTGGAGTTACTTCCGCAGGCTTATAGACGATCGTATTTCCGGCTGCCAATGCGGGAGCGAATTTCCACACACTCATGAGGAATGGGAAATTCCAAGGAACGATTAATCCGGTAACCCCTACTGGTTCACGTACGACCATCGCTTGCATAGGGTCTGCAACATGATAGGTTGCTCCATCCGGAGTTCGAATGAGACCCGCATAATAGCGGAAGCAAGATGCTGCATCGCTGACATCAATATCAGCTTCTGCTCTGATTTTTCCGTTATCTTTTACTTCGAGTTCAACTAACTCGTCATGTTTTTCATCAATTTTATCTGCAATTTTCAATAAATAATTCGAACGTTCTTGTGCGCTTAGCTTAGACCAAACGCCACTCTCAAACGCTTCTTTCGCTGCTTGGATTGCTTCATTTGTTTCTTCCACGGTTGCTCTCGGAGCGATTGCAATGATTTCACCATTTGCTGGATTAATCACTTTACAAGTATCTGGATTACTGGATTTTCTCCATTCTCCATTAATAAACATTTTTAGTTCTAATGCATTCGTCGTTGTTGTCATAAAATTCCCTCCTGCTAATCATGAGCGTAATTTATTGTCACGCATAAAGCGATGACCAAAAATGGAACGATTAAAGGTCTAAAACAAGCTCTGCTCCGGATTTTTTAGCTCTTGAACAGCAAGCTAAAATCACTTTTTTGCCAGATCTTTCTTCATCTTTGTAAA
>JBLNEJ010000217.1:0-11326 GCA_050262535.1 Clostridia bacterium | reverse complement strand
AGGAAGAGAAACAGTGGACTCATTCTCAAGTTTGGGAATTTTCCCGAGTTGGCGAAATAACAGCCTAATCGATTATTGTTCCAGCCTTCCTTGCGCGCGGACCAACATTCGGACTTGCTCTTACCCTGAATAATAATACATGAACGCCACCATCGAAATGGCACAAATCAAAATCGTCGCGATGAACGCACCAATGACCAGCTTGTTGTTTTTGCTGTGCTGATCCTTTTGCGGATCATTCATGCTTTCTCACTCCCTTTTATATGGCTGTCGTCGCACCAAGGCAGACGGCCGGATCGACCACAACCACATATTTTCACGGTTTTGGTCTCATCAAACTTGACAAGGTATGGTCGCTTCCCGGTATTTTTTCCGTTGTGAGAGCCGTCGCAATATGGCGCCTCTTCGGTCAAGCCGCACGCACAGTACATTTTCAGGCCCGGCTCTTCTTTGATGATATACGGTTTATTCTTGTCATATAACGCCATGGTTGCCTCATCCTTTCGGAAAATATTCCTTTTTCAAGCCGTCCAGCTCGATCAAGGACCGCGCAGCAAAAGGAGAAGGCAGCTGTTGGGTCAATTCAGCGATCTGTGCATCCAATGCTGCACGAAGCGACTCCTGATAGTCAGGTGCACTCGCTTCCGGGTATTCGGTTACGTGCCCTGCCGGCAGCCAAACCTTCTCCAAGTAGGACAGTGCGCGTCTTTGGTGGAACAGGACGACATCCACCTGATTTCGATTATGCAAATCTCCTTGTGTCGGGTGCTTTCGGACGGCAAGGGTCTTCGTCAACACTTTATTCGCCGATACTTCCATCACTTCTGCCACGTATTCACCTGTACGAACAGAGGTGATCACCAGATGACCAGGCGTAAAGGATTTCATTTCGCTTCACTCCTCTTTCGACTCAATGATTTTCACGATATACGCAAACAAATCGCTCGTTGGAAGCGAACCGGTTCCCCCGCCCTGTGCCATGTCAGGGGTTCCGCCACCTTTTCCGTCCAAGAGCGGCAGCGTTTCCTTCAACAAGCTGTTCATGGCCAGCGTTACCTGTGCGCCACGCGAGAAGACGAGTTGGGTTTTGCTACCAGTAGAAACGCACAGCACAACCATCATCGGGTTGCTTGCGCAAATCAGCTGGGCAAGCTTTTGCAGCTCCTGAATCGGGCGGTTCTCGAACGCGCAGGTTACGATGTGCCATTCATGCACGGCTCTCGCTGTTTTGGCCAGTGCTGTTGCCTCATGCTCGATTAACTCGGTTTTGTACGCCTGAATGGCATGCTCCAGTTCCTTCCGCTCCGCAAGCAATCGCGCCACTTGCCCCGGAAGCTCAGCTTCCTGGCTGGCTAGCTGCTTCATCAAGTCCTTGATCACTATCTGCTTCTCGCCAAATGCTTGTAAGGCCCGCAGCCCACAGACAAATTCGACGCGTACATTGCCGCGCGCTCGTTCCCAACCGAGAATTTTGATCATTCCCACCTCAGCGGTTCTTGTTGGGTGAGTCCCTCCGCATGGATTGTAATCGAATTGGTCAATCGCCACGATTCGAATGTTCTCGGTTACCTTTGGCGGCTTGCGCAGCGGCATGGAGGCAAGCTCGATTTCATCGACGAACCGTGCGTCAATCGGGCGATTTTCCAGCAGGACCTGATTGGCGAGGCGCTCCGCTTGTCTTGCCATCTCCTGTGACAGTTCTCTTGTCGCAATATCAATCGTAACGGTTTCCCGTCCGAGATGAAAAGCAACGGTCGACGCCTCGAACAGCTCGTCAAACGCAGCCGACAGCAGATGCTGTCCGGTATGCTGCTGCATATGGTCAAAGCGGCGCTCCCAATCAAGCTGACATTCAACCTCTGTGACGGTCTCTGGCAAAGCTGCCGCTACCCGATGACGGATCGCCCCCTCGACTTCCTGCACGTCCGTTACATCCACGTCGCCGATGCTGCCAAGGTCACACGGCTGTCCGCCTCCCTCAGGGTAAAACGCAGTCTGGTCCAGGATGACGTAGCTTGTCCCGTCTGCTTCGGTTCCTCTTTCGACAATCGAAGCGTGGAAGGAACGCATATACGAATCTTCATAATACAGTTTTCTGGTCATAAGCTCTCCTTTTTTACGCACGTTCAGACATGGCACAAACGGCACCATATCGAGTATAATCCAAGTCAGGAGGTGCAACAAATGGCGAAACGGTATTTTACGCTGGATGAAGCGAATTCGCTGCTTCCGTATATCCGTGAAGAGCTCGGCTTCATGCAGTCGAAAAAATCAGAGCTTCTGCGTACATACAAAGAGCTGCAAACGCTCAAGCAAAGGCGGCTTGCACCAGGCGAGCTCATCGATGAGGTCATTTTCAAGCTGGAATGTTCCCTGGATTTCATGCAGATGGAGATTCAGATGCACCTGCAAACACTCCATGACAAAGGGATCCAGGTGAAAGACCTGGATATCGGTTTGATCGATTTTCCTGCCGTGATTGATGGCAAGGAAGTTCTTCTCTGCTGGAAGCAGGGCGAAGAATCGATTACCCATTACCACGGGGAACAGGATGGATTCCTAGGTCGCAAGCCTTTGTAAAAGCTGGCGGAACTGCTCGTTGCGTGAATGTCGAACGGCTTCTTCCGCCAGGTCATACTTTTTCAGCAAATGAAACAGCTCATTCAATTCTTCTTGGGAAATCGACTGCTGCAAGATTTGCTGCATGCCTTTGACAAGATCCGCTGGCAAAAACGGCTGTTGCTCCTCCAGCTTCTTCCGTACATCATCCACACTGTGGTCTAACCGGCATTCTCCCAAATGAGAACTCCCCTTTCAATCCTATCGTAAGTCTCTTCCTTCTATTGTACAGGAAAAAGAAAAAAGTCTCCTGCTTATTCGGAGACCAAATGTGTCATTTTTATCGCCCTACACAAGCTTCGTTACGTTGAAGGTATTCCGGATCAACAGCCAGTTCTGCGGAAACGGAAAGCCGAGCCGCCAGTAGCTGACGCCGCGTATCCCCAGTTCTTTGATCAAATTGAATTTCGCCTGGATGGAGCGGGCATCCTCAAACCACACCTTGTGGGCACGTCCTTCTTCGTCTGTATAATTGATAAACGGGGCTTGCGCCTTTTGATCGTATTGAATCGGCACCTTGTATTTTTTGGCCAGCGCAATCGCTCCCTGCGGACTGATTCCTTGCGCTTTTGTCCCTTTCACATAAGGCAGAGTCCAGTCATAGCCGTATAAATTTTGCCCCATCATGATCTTTTCCCGAGGGATTTCGGTTATGGCATACTCCAGCACACGCCGGACCGGCTCAATGGGTGAAACCGGCATCGGCGGTCCTCCGCTGTACCCCCATTCATACGTCATGATGATGACAAAATCTGCTTCTTCCCCATGTACCTTGTAATCGTGTGCCGTATACCATTCCCCTTTTTGCGTAGCGCTTGTCTTCGGTGCAAGCGCCGTTGACATAAGGAGTCCGGCATCATGTATGCGACGGGACGCTTTTCGCAGGAATTGGTTATAGGCTTCTTTGTCTTCCGGCAGGACGCGCTCAATATCAAAATGGACGTCTTTGAATTTCATTTTCGCAGCGGTGCTCAAGATATTGTCGAGCAACCGGTCCTGCAGTTTCTCGTCATGCAAAATGACGTGCGCCAACTCCGAACTGAACTGGTCTTTTTCCATATTGACAATGACCATCGACATGGTCACCCGGTTATCCTTAGCAATATCAAAAAAATCGTCAAGTCCCGGTGCTTTCAGGGAGCCGTCGCGTTGGATCATGTAGCCGGATGGACCTAAATACGTGAGCTGTGGCGCTGCTTTTTCGGTCTCCGTCTCCACAAGTCTGGATACCCGTCCCGAATGCGTATCTGCATAGGCGTAAACATCGGAAGAACGTTTCGGTCCCGGTGGAATGTACAGGCGCGTCCCGACCTGAAGCGGTGTATAGATGGAAATACCGTTTACCTCTGCCAACCGGTTCATCTGGATGCCAAACTGGCGGGCAATCTTGTACAGGCTGTCGCCCGGCTGGATGACATAATATTGTCCAACAATCGGAATGACCAATGCCTGCCCGACAACCAATGTGCCGGGATCGGCAATCTCGTTCGCTTTGATGATCCTGTCTGGGCCGATCGAATACTCGCGAGCGATACTGTCGATCGTCTGCCCCGGTCGTACCACGTGAATTTGCATATGCCTCCTCCTTGCTGAAGCTGCTACCTATTTGTATATGCGGCAAAGGAGGAATGGGTGTTTGTCATGATTGCGATAAATGTTGCAAAAGATCCTGCACGGATCTCATCGCATAGATACGGTGAATCAAGCGTCCTTCCGAAAAGACGAGCAGACACGGTACGCTTTGAATGCGCCATTGTTCGGCAAGCTGCGGCATCAGATTTACATCACATTTGTACAAGCGAAGCTCCGGCTTGATTTGCTCAATGACCATAAGCATCCGCTCTGCTGCCTTACAGGTGCCGCAAAGCGGAGTATAAATAAACAGCCCATGGAAAGAAGCGGGGTCATTCAAGAGCTTCTGCACTTCATGATAGCTTACTTCTTTCATAGTTTCCGTTTCATCTCCTGTTGAATCGTCCGTCCGCGTTGGTACGAACGTATTGGGAGCATGTAGCAATCCAGCGTACCTTTAGCATATCTGCCGATAACTTTTTTGGCAATTTTTTTACCATAGTGGTATAATTTCAGTCATTACGAAATCAGGAGGTGATGGTCATGGAAGACGGCTGGTGGTGGACGTGCGAAACTGTAACAATCAATCGAATATTGAGGAGGATTACTCATGAAAGAACGAGTCCTGACAGGAGACCGCGTAACCGGCAAGCTGCACCTTGGCCATTACGTCGGAAGTTTGAAAAACCGGGTGTCTTTGCAGCATCAGTATGAAACGTTTATTTTGCTTGCGGATGTGCAGGCACTGACGACCCACTTTGAAAATCCCAAGCTGATCGGGGATAACCTGCGCAATGTGGCGCTGGATTACCTCGCAGTCGGGATTGATCCGGACAAGGCGACAATCTTTGTACAATCAATGGTTCCGGAGATTGCTGAGCTTACGATTTTTTACTCCATGTTCGTGACAGTCAATTCGTTGCGTCACAACCCGACGGTCAAAGCAGAGGCTGCCGAGCGCGGGTATGAAGATTTGTACTATGGCTTTCTTGGCTATCCGGTCAGTCAAACCGCTGACATCACGTTCTGCAAAGCCTCGATTGTCCCTGTCGGTGAGGATCAACTGCCACATATGGAACAGACGCGGCGGATCGTTCGTCGCTTTAATGAATTATATGCGCCCGTCCTGGTTGAACCAAAAGCAATTGTGGGGGACATCCCCCGTCTGGTTGGACTAGATGGAAACAGCAAGATGAGCAAAAGTCTGGACAATGCGATTTATCTCGATTCCTCGCCGGAGGAAGTAAACGATCGCATCCGCAAGGCAAAGACGGACCCCGCCCGCATTCATAAAACCGATCCGGGGCACCCGGACGTCTGTCCAATCTATGCCTATCACAAAGCATTTCGCCCTGAAGGCGCTGACGAAATCCGTGAGCTGTGCAGCAAGGGACAGATTGGCTGCGTCGCCTGCAAGCAAAAAATCGCATCAAGCATCAACGACATGCTCGAACCGATGCGGGAACGGCGTCAGCACTATGAACAAAACCGTAAGCAAGTAGATGAAATTCTGCTGGCTGGAACGCAAAAAGCCCGTACCATCGGTCAAGAGACGATGAAAGAGGTGCGTGATGCGATGGGGATTAACTACTTCTGAGCGGATCAATGGGATACATGAACGGGAGCATTCTGCATGCGACAGAATGCTCCCGTTTGTTATTTCAACGACCAATTGCGTGATGAGGCTGGCTGTGAGTTGTGATTGAGGACCCATTCATTCAGCTTTTCGTTCCAAATGAAGCAAAGGAAATGGACGTCCTGTTCCGTCTATTTCTGATCGTCCTGTCTGTGTAAAGCCATGTCGTTTGTAAAAAGCGAATGCCTGCTCGTTTTGCTCGTTGACATCAACGTAAAGATGACTTCCTTTTTGTAATTCAGCATGTTTTAGTAATCGACTTCCAATTCCTTGGCCATGATAGGAAAGATCGACGAGTCTGGCGCACAGCCCGATACCAAATATCGACCAATTTGTCATGAAAATGTTGCTGGTACGCTACGATTTCGTTCATTATTCTTCGTCCTCCACGTATTGGGTTTCATTACGCCTGATCTTGACCATTGAACACAATCTCGAATTCGGTCTCATGGCGAATCGGGATCTGGTCGTCGCCGAGCAAAGGAATCGACGGCTTCAGTTTCCTTGCCTCCGTGATGACATCGCGATGAACGGCGATCAAGTCAAACCCTCTTTTCTGATAAAAGCGAATGGCCTTTACGTTATCATTAGAGGTGATCAACCAGATGTTCAGTGAAAATAAAGTATTAGACAGAAGTTGTTGATTCGACGCGAATTTTAAGTTGGAAAATTGTCAGGTTTAGTGAAATAAGTTTTAGACTCATCATTACAATAACGAAAGGCAGTCTTAAGACTTGGAAAATAAAGTCCTAGACTGCCTCTTGTTGTAAAGCTATCGTTCCCCTTTAACGAATCTACTTGGGAGACAAGGTCATCTAACCGTCTGGTAAACGAGACCTATGGCTCCAGAATCAAATGTCTTGTTTTCGATAAGATGAAGATTGATCTTTTCCTTGAGACCTTGGAATAACGGCAACCCGCTGCCGATCAGGACGGGAGAAACTGTAATTTTATACTCATCTATTAAATTAGACTGCATAAGGTAGTGTGCGAACCTGGGACTGCCAAGGATGACCATATCCTTGCCTGGCTGCTGTTTGAGGTTCATGATCTCTCCCTCGAAATCTTCTTACACCAGTCTATAATTGTTCCATTCTACTTTCGCCAGCGTCGTGTAAAAAACGACTTTATCTGTTTTTTCGATCCACTCGGCATGATTCCGTTCATACTGCGAAGCTGATGGGTTCGAAGGCACAGTTGACCAGTAACTGTGCATCATCTGATAAGTACCACGTCCCCAAATGACAGTGTCGGCAGTACTCAGAATTTCTTGCGCGTGTTTCTGCAAATCAGCATCGTAGGAAACCCAGCCAATGTCCATTTCACCGTTCGGTCCTTCTACAAAACCGTCAAGCGATACGTGCAGAAATAGAACGAGTTTTCTCATGTTCGTTTCTCCTCCGATTTCGAATTTGTTTTGTTCGTTTTTTTGTCCGTTGGCCCTCGTTTCATCCTGCTGTTACGTTCATTATAAATCATTACATTACGTAAGGTTCAAGTAGAAATTTGAATTTTTAGAATACAACAATTTACGCAAAAACAGCCCGTCAGTTCAGCGCCGGTGAGAGTCTAATACTTTCTTCATACACCAGACACGTCGGCATTGGTGTTCTTTCGCCTTGGCAATGACCAAATCGATCAGCTTGCTCCCGATGCCGCGATTTTCCAACAGGCTGTCCAACGAAACGATTTCGCATTCATCGTTTTCCAGATGATACGAGATTTGCCCTTTGATCTCCCCATCCAATCGAACGATAAAACCGGGGAGCTGTGCCACCTGGTGTACCTTTCCCCGTGACACAACAATCGAGCCGCGTACATGCTCCGCTTCACGGTAGGTTTGTTCCGTTACTTCTTGTATTTCCATCATCACAACACTCCTGTCAATCGACCGATGCTTGTTCATCCGCATGCCTCGGATTTTTTACTTCTCTTTCCTTTCGATTTGCACCTTGATAGGTTTGAATCATTTTTTCCCCGCCGTGATCCCAATACGAATAGATGACCTCCGGTTCGTCTTGAAAGACAACATGGACGAGGTAAGTCGGCAGCATGGAAAAATGGGCATGGATATCTTGAATCTCGCTGGTTTTATATCCTTTTACCTCGGTTAAATAGTGGAGAACACGTTGTTTCAGAGCATACTTCTTCACCTCAATCCAGGTGAATACGGTTGCCCATGTTACAAGAATCGTCATTACACTTACCACAATTACTTTCCACTTCGTAGTCTGATAAAAGCGAACGTTCTTTGTGGTGCTCCTTTCCGGTAACGGCTTGCTCACGCACTCACCCCTTTCTGTGTGCAAATAGAAAAAAACACCGATGGTCGAGGTAAATCGCTCATCGGTGTCTATCCCTGTTAACGGAATGAAAGGACTTTTGTTACTTGAGGCAAGCGCTCTAACGCTGCGATTACGTCAGTTTTGATTTCCTCATCCGTAATCGAAACAAGCAGCGCCGTCTTTCCTTTTTGTTCCCGGGATACGTTCAGCTTGGAAATATTGATTTGATTTTGTGCAAGAATATTGGATACATCGTAAATAACCCCGGGATAATCCAGATGGTACACAAGAACGCCATGCGAACCCGGTGTGATCCGGCAAGCGGTATAGCCAATTTCGCTGATGTATGTTTCACGATAGTCTCTGGCAAAGGTGTATTTCTGACTCCCCACTTTGAGCACAGCCAAATGGTTCGTATATTCCCCGGAGCTGTGTTGAACCTGCACATTCCCACGCAGCCCTGCGGTAAGAGCAGCGGCAATTTCATGGCGATCTTCATGGGCCAAAATGGTCAATACCGCCCCATCCACCTGATCTTCAAAGCGATGAACCAACTCTCCCAACCGGGAAAGCCCCGCTACATCCGCCATTTTGTTGTCTCCTCTCCCTCTGCCTTCCTGTTAATCCAGCTTCCACGCTTCTGGCTCCTGCTTGATCGAAGAGTGGTTGATCGCCCGATACCAGCCGATTTTGGATTCCCCGTTGACCTTGTAAAAAATCTTGTACACATTGTTTCCTTTTCCGGCTGTTGGGAACGGGCTGTCCTTCGCTTCTACTACTTCGACTCGTTCAATGGTGCCGCCTTTTTCACCGATCACTTTTTGCATCTCTTTTTTATGCTCACCCTCAATTGTACGGGTGGCAGCAAATCCTGTGAAGCCCAGAATGACAGCAATGCTCATCAATACAATGACGAACACCTTTGATTTGGTTGTCGACTTCATGTTATCCCAATCCCTTCACTTGATCGATCGTGCCACCGCCCAGGCATTCCTCACCACGGTAAAAGACAACCGCTTGCCCGGGGGTGACTGCCTTTTGCGGCTGATCAAACACAACTTCGGCTGTCCCATCCTCTCGAAGATGCACGGTGACGCCCTGGTCCGGCTGACGATAGCGGAACTTGGCTGTACACGTAAAGGTGTTTTCAAGCGGACGGTCGCTTACCCAATGGACATCGGTCGCAATCAGTCTTGTGGAGAACAAACGCGGATGATTGGAGCCTTGTCCGACAATCAGGGCGTTGTTCTTCAAATCCTTGTCAACAACGAACCACGGCTGACCATCGCCGAATCCGCCGCCAATGCCGAGTCCTTGGCGCTGTCCCAAGGTGTAATACATCAAACCGTCATGTTTTCCGATCGTCTCGCCATCAACCGTCACGATATCGCCCGGCTTGGCTGGCAGGTAGTTGCTCAGAAACTCGCGGAAATTTTTCTCCCCGATAAAGCAGATGCCTGTGCTGTCTTTTTTCTTCGCGGTCGCCAGTCCGGCACGCTCGGCAATCTCCCGTACCTTCTGTTTGGGCAGATGACCGATCGGGAACATCGTTTTGGCCAGCTGCTCCTGCCCCAGCACATTCAGGAAATAGGTCTGGTCCTTGTTCTGATCCACGCCGCGCAGCAGCTTGTACTCGCCGTCGATCAGCTCAACCCGCGCATAGTGCCCGGTAGCGATATAATCGCCGCCCAGGTTCATCACCTTGTTCAGCAGCTCGCCGAATTTAATCTCCCGGTTGCACATCACATCAGGGTTCGGCGTGCGCCCTGCCTTGTATTCATCCAAAAAATACTGGAAGACCTTTTCCATATATTCTTTTTCAAAATTAACCGTATAGTAAGGGATGCCGATCTGGTCGCAGACACGACGGACGTCCTGAAAATCCTCTTCCGCCGTACAATGGCCAAACTCATCTGTATCATCCCAGTTTTTCATAAAGATGCCGATTACATCATAGCCCTGCTCTTTGAGCAGCAAGGCCGAAACAGAAGAATCGACGCCGCCCGACATACCGATAAAGACACGCGTCTCTTCAGGTCTTTTCATGGAAAACCCGCTTCCTTTCTCTTAGCAAAACTCTGGAAATGCAAGTGCAAGTCCATCTATTAGCTTATCATGTTTCAAGCTGAAAATCATGTCCAACTACACTTGCGGCGAAATGTCTCAACAAGAGTTGTCCATTTCTTGTCCAAGCTTGATGGCAAAATCGCACAGATTATCAAAAAAAATGATACGATGATGCGATACAATACGGGAAAGACCGATTTTACGGAAGGTAGTGCAAATGATATGGATTACTTCAAGAGTATTCAGGCAGCACTTGATTTTATGGAACAGCATCTGCAAGAGGAGTTGCACATTAGAGACATCGCTTCGCAGGCACGATTTTCCCCCTTTCATTTTCAGCGACTGTTTCAGGCGATTTCCGGACTCTCCGTACATGCGTACATTCGGCGGCGTCGACTGTCTGAAGCAGCCTGTCTGCTGAAGGAAACATCGATGACCATCATGGACATTGCGGTACTGTTTCAGTACGGCTCCCAGGAAGCCTTCACCCGCGCTTTCGAAAGCCAATTCGGGATTACCCCGGCCAAGTTCCGGAAAGCTTCCTCCTTAACGAGTCTGCCATTTCAGCACAAAATGAATTTTCTCGACTTCAAACAAAACGGGAAAGGTGATGAACCCTTCATGCACAAACCGGTAATCGTGCAGCTACCACCGACCACAATCATTGGCATCGAGTACAAGACGAGTCTGAATCAGGACCAGATGTATCAAGACATCCCGCAGTTTTATCATGATTTCGGGCAAAACGAATATTTTTCGCTGATCCCCTCGATTGCCCCCGCAATGCCCTATGGCATTTCCTGCAACTTTGAGGATGATGGGCGTTTTTCCTTCGTTATTGGTGAAAAGGTTGACTCGTCCGCAACGATCCCCGATCCACGCTTTGTCAAATTCGTGATCCCTGGGGGAACCTATGCCGAATTCAAAGTGAACGGGCCAAGCGAATCGGTTTCTCGTACACGTACTTACATTTACCAGACGTGGCTGCCCAATTCTCACTATGAGAGAACAGAAGGGCCTGATTTTGAGATAACGGATGTGTGCAACTCGATTTACCCCGATGACATGAACATGAAGGTGTACATTCCGCTTAAAGACGAAAAATGATCGCATACACGAAAAACCTGCCGCAGGCATACTACGGCAG
>JBLNEJ010000216.1:0-6035 GCA_050262535.1 Clostridia bacterium | reverse complement strand
AACAACTCGTGTAACCGGTTTGAAAACAGGGCAAATCAACATGATGATCGGCCTTCCGCTTGACCTGGTAGAGGTTGTCGAGAAGCTCGATAATGTGAATGTACAGAAGGTAGACGGTCTTCGTTCAGAAGTGATTGCCTTCAACACCCAACGCAAGCCGTTTGATGATGTAAAAGTAAGACAAGCGATGAACTATGCCCTCGACAAGAAAAAAATTACCGAGCAAATCGTGAAGGGAATGGGCTTGGCACCGCGTGCGGTTCCTGTCATGCCAGCACTCTGGACGTTCGAGAAAGACAAATGGGAAGCGGCTTACAAGGAGCTGCCAGGCTACGATTATGACATGGAAAAAGCAAAGCAGCTGCTGGCTGAATCCAGCGTTCCAAACGGTTTTAGCGCGAAAATCTTGACCGACTCCGATACATTGAAAATGAATGCGGCATTGGCCATGCAAGCCGCTGTGAAGCCATTGGGCATTAACCTGGAAATCGAGAAGGTTACAGGTGAAGAGCTGACGACGCGCGGTTTTGGCGGAGCGCGTGATTACGATCTGATCGTCAATGACTGGGGATCAGACTTCCCTGATCCATCGGGTAACCTGCTTCCCGTGTTCCACTCCGCGTATGTCGGGGAAGGTGGAGCCAACTATGCCAACTACCGTAACCCTGAGGTCGACAAATTGCTTGATGAGCAAAGCAAGATTATCGATGATGCCAAGCGTGCCGACCTGATGATTCAGGCGGAAAAAATCCTTGCGGAAGAAACGCCATGGATCATGATCAACCATCCGAAGCAAATCATGGCGACAACGAAAAACGTTGAAAACGTTGACGGTTATTCGATTACCCCATTGTGGACATGGGATGCGTACATGAAGGAAGTCAAAATCAAACAGTAGGGAGCGTTCGCATGAGCAAGTGGGAAGTGCTGTTGAAACAACTCGATGAGATACCTGGCGTCTCCGGGGATGAGTCCGCTGTTGCCGACTACATGAAAGGCCACTTGCTGGATTGCTCGGATGAGCACTGGGCAGATGCCTTGGGGAACCAGTTTTTTGTCAAAAAAGGCAGCCGCCCGGATGTGAAGATCATGCTGACCGCCCACATGGACGAGATCGGGTTCGTGGTGCGCCATATCGATGAGAAAGGCTTCGTCTTTTTTCATCCGGTCGGGTACCACGATTGTCGAATGGTTCTCAATCAGGTGCTTACCGTTCATACGGAAAGCGGACAGGTGACTGGCGTGACAGGCGCCAAACCTGCCCATCTCGTTAGCGCTGAGGAAGCCAAACGGTCGATACCGCTCGATGCCATTCATCTCGATCTTGGGACAACCAGCCGAGCCCAGACTGAGGCTCTTGGGGTACAAATTGGCGATTTCATCACGTTTGAACGAAAAGGACAGCTTCTAAACGGCGGAAAGCTGTTTACCGGAAAAGCGGTCGATAATCGCGCTAGCTGTGCGATCCTGATCGAGGTGATGAGACGTCTGAAGGACAGGGACATCGTTCCCTCTCTATATGGTGTTGCAACCGTTCAGGAGGAGGTTGGCTTGCGCGGTGCGGGCCCGGCTGCTTTTGCAGTGCAGCCGGATGTGGCGCTGGCGATCGATGTTACCTTTGCGGGCGACTCTCCAGCCATGCATCCGCATCTTCCGCCGATGAAATTGGGCTTCGGACCGGTCATCAAGCATTACGACTGGACGCCGGATACAGGGCAGGGGAACAACGTGCCGAAACGGCTGACCCGCAAGCTGGTACAAATCGCGGAAAAGCAGGGTATACCGTACCAGCATCAAACCGTGCTAAACGGCGGAACCGATGCGGCGTCGATGAGTCTGGCGGGTAAGGGGGCGGTTGCTGGCGTGATCTCTATCCCTTCGCGCTATATTCACTCGGCTACCGGATGCGTGCATGTGGATGATTTGGAGAACATCGTGGAATTGGTTTGCGCGTTTGTTGAGGAATATCATGAAGAGTTGTAGGAAGAACGAGGCGGACTGCCTCGTTTTTCTTTTTTTGCGAAAATGGTGAGGATACAGTGGAGGGGAGAAGCAGGATTCCGGTCTGTGCTCCTGTCTCCACCCATAATTGAAGCTTCAGATTAGGATAGGATAAAGAAAAAAGCTGTAACATTTCCCGCTGAGCCGCATCTAAACAAGTAGAGAAGGAAATGAGGTGAGGATGCTGCTGGAACATGAAAGCCTGCAAGAGACCCCGGGCGCCTTGCTGGATCGGTTAATGCGGGAATATGGCACGAAGGTGCTCCGCCTGGTTTACTTGTTCGTCAAGGACAGGAGCCTGGCTGAGGACATCACACAAGATGTATTCGTCAAGGTGTATAGGCACCTGCCGGATTTTCGTCACGAGAGCTCCATCCAGACATGGCTGTACAAAATTGCCGTTAATGAATGTAAGGCCCATATGCGCAAATGGTCGATTCGTCATATTTTTCCAAAGGCTAGAATAGAACGGGTAAGCGAACAATCGGTAGAAGCGCAAATCGTGGGGGCATCGGAACGTGAACGGTTGATCGCCCATGTATTGGGACTTCCTCCCGCGCATCGGCAAATCATTGCCCTTCATTATTATGAAGAGCTTGAAATCAGCGAGATTGCGTCCATTTTGGGAATACGTGAGGGAGCGGTGCGGACACGGCTGCATCGTGCTAGGCAATGGTTGAGACAATCGATGGATAGAGGGGAGGCGGGGGAAGGATGGATATCGACAAGTCGCTCAAAGGGTTGAAGGAAGCTGCGGATCAGGAGCTGCTGAAAGACGTAATATTTACATCACAAATGCAACGGGATGTACGAGAGCGTACGAAACAACCGCATTTCGACAGAAAAGCGAGCAAATGGAAATGGGCAAGCGGATTGGTGACGGCATTCTGTATAGTTGTATTGCTTATAACCAACATGCCGCTTGACGTTACACCTTCAGCCGTACCATCGAGCACCGGCGGGATGCCAAATTCGTCAGTACCTGCATTCACTCCGCCAAGCCCATCAACACCGATGCCAGCCGATACGACAACGGAAAAGCCAATCATTCCTTCTGCCGCGAAGTGGCAACCCTCTGCGCTGCATACAGGGCAATTCGAGGGAAAGTCATTTCAGTATTATGGAGAAAAGCCAGTCAGGGTCATTACCGGGGAAATGTACGAGGACCAGGGGCAAAAAACGATGTTTTTGTTAAACGGTGCGTTTACCTCCGGGGACAACGTTCGCCTGATCGGAGAAAATCAGCAAGGCGACCGCCTGGACCTGGGGGAACGAACAATCGGCGGCAAGCTCTACGACGCGGAAGGTCATTTTCCGACGAGCATTGTCCTGCCATCACCCGGTGTTTGGAAGGTGGAGGTACGATATAACGGGGAAGTGCTCGGAAACATCTTTCTCGAAATTAAAAACGGGGTCTCTCCTGCCAATCAAAGCTTGGTGGAACCGATCATTACAGAGTTTTTAAAGACTTCGAATGATTTTGCCTGGACGGGAAATAGAAGAGAAGTCTCTTTGAGAATTCTTGGAGTGGACAGTCCCGATGCTAGTCAAAAAATGGGTTATGCCGTTGTCCGTGTCGAGGCGGCGCAAGGAACCGATGGAGGAGCATTCCACGCACCGATGAAGTTCAATATTGTCTATTCCGGCAATCAGTATCGGGTGATCGACTACCAGATGCCGGAGGATGGCAATCAATATTGGATGAGCATTCGGGCGATGTTTCCAGAAAAGTACGTGAAAAAGTTGCAATTGGTGCTTAAGGAAGAAGCGGAAGGGCAATTGAAGGACTGATCACAGACATCGAGTGAACGGGAACACAAGCTTGTGAAACCGAGCATGAAAATAATAAAAACGAACTCCGGTCCAATCGAGCCGGAGTTCGTTCGTTTTCTGATCATGTGAATGGATTACTGCCCAATAATAATCCGCTCTTTCGGATAGCGATAATGCGTAATCCGATCGTCTCGCTTGAGGAAGAGCAGCATATTGATAACGCCGATGCGACCGATGACCATCATCGTAATCAAAATCATTTTGCCTGTTCCGCTCAAATCGGACGTGATCCCCGTAGACATCCCGGTTGTCCCGAATGCAGAGCAGACCTCGAACAAAATTTGCTCGACGGGGAGCTGCTCAATCCACGTCAAAAGCATGACGGCAATAAACACAAGCGAGATCGCGAAGAAAAAGACAAGCTGTGAACGGTAAATATCATCATCCGCAAGCTCTCTTCCGAACACCCGGACATGCCTGTGGCCGCGCATATAGGAGATGATCGTCGCGAACAGCACGAACAGCGTCGTCGTGCGAATTCCCCCGCCCACACTGCTCGGCGATGCGCCGATGAACATCAGAACGGACATGAGCACAAGTGTCGGTGGCGAGAGCAGGCTGATATCCAATGTAGTCAACCCGGCACTGCGGGCCGATACCGATTGGAAGAGCGAATAAAACAGCGAGGCGTGCCAGCTTTTGTCCAATAAAAAAGCGTCGCGTTCGAACAGAAAGAAAAACAGGGCGCCTGCCAGCAACAGCACGAAAAACGTAAAGGTGGTCACCTTTGTAAACAGTGAAAACGTAAAGCGCGGCGTTGTCCGTCGATTGGCAAAAAAGTGCTGCAGCTCAATGAGGACAGGGAACCCGATTGCCCCGCAAATGATGAGCAGCATGTTGAGCGTTTGCAGCACATAGTCATGGGAGAAATCGAGCAGCGAGTTGCCGTAAATATCAAAGCCGGCATTCGTAAAGGCACTGACCGCCGCAAAAAAGCCGTTGTAATACGCTGTATACCAATTCGTCTCGTATCCCTGCCACAACAAATAGCTGCCAATCAAGATCGTTCCGGCCAGCTCAATCACAATGGCCAGTATCAAAATGTTCCGCATCAATTCAACGAGCCCGGCCAGTGTGGAACGATTGTGATCTGTCGCAATCCACTTTCGCTGCTCCAATCCGATCTTTTGCCGAAAGAGCAGCCAGAAAAACGTTCCGAGCGTCATAACTCCGATTCCACCAACCTGAAACATCAGCGTTAGGAGTAAAATCCCCCACTTGTTGAATACCTCGTGGATCGTAATCACGCTAAGACCGGTTACGCTGATCGCACTGGAGGCTGTAAACAAGGCATCGATATAAGAGAGCGTTACACCCGGATTGTGGAAGACGGGAAGCCACAACAAGACGGACGAAATGAGTACAGATATAATATAAAACGATATAATGATCTGAGTAGAGCTAAGGCGTCGCCTTTTGGAACGTGCCAAACTGAACCTCCAATTGTCCTCATGCTTTTCAATCTATCATAATCAAGCAAGTATGATTATGCAAAATAGGGTGATCATACCTTGCTTTCAACGAAAAAAATCCCCTTCATTCGGATCGACCCCCGAATAAAAGGGCGGGTACAGATGCTGATGCTTATGTAAGCAATGGCTTCTCCAGCAAGATGCCTGTCGTATCGAAATAGGCAAACGAATAAGCATCGGCAGCTTCGAGACGGAGCGTTGCATTCGCTAGCGGGAACAAAATCGCCATCATGTTCGGAAAGTTGAGTTGCGTGCTGCTCGTCTGCATGATCTTTTCCAGCAAGGTTGCATCAGCAGTCAGCGTGGTCGTGCGCAAAATGACCGCCTGGGGAAACCCGTTCGCGTTCTTCCGTGGTTCCCGATATTGGACGAACCAGGGTAAATGAGGGAACGTTCCGAGCATCCGAAATGTATTGGTTTGCCCGCTTGGATCGGTCACATGCTGGACACCGCTTTCTGAAAATGGGTACTCTTCTTCAAGAAGGACTTGCTTGACATGGTCATAATCATCGGTTTCCAAAACGAACGAGTAATAACCATCGCCATTTTCGGTCAAAAATGATTGAAGGGCAAGTCCTCCCTCGGACTGCGCGATTTTGCTTTCATCCGAGATATAGGCAACCTCCAGAAATCCTCCACCCCCAAACGGGTAGATTCGTGTGGATATTCCGGGAAACGATTCTCCGGTCGCAACCATGGAGAAACCGCGTTCACTGGTCAAAAACTGAT
>JBLNEJ010000215.1:0-4107 GCA_050262535.1 Clostridia bacterium | reverse complement strand
GGCCAATGCTCCGGAGCGGTTGGTGGCGTATTCGGAGAGCAAGGTTTTTTTGATCAGACCGTTTTTCGACAGGTGGCATACATAGAGGGGCTGTGAAAAGTCCTCAACAATGTGCATACCGACGATTTTTTGCTGCTTTTCCATGGGGATCACGTTGATCAGCGCCGTACCGATATCCTTCCACTTCGCTTCAGGAATGTCGTGGAGCAGCAGGGCAAAATACTTCCCGTCCTGCGTAAAGAACAGCACGGTCTGCGAGGTGCTGGCCTCCGCAAAAAACCGCACTCTGTCCCCTTCTTTCGTTCCGCACGTCTCAATCGAGCCCCCCGTGGACTTGAACGAACGCGGGCTGACCCGTTTCACATACCCTTCATGCGTATAGGTGAGCAAATTGTCTTCCACGTTGATCTGCATCGACAAATCAACCTTTATCTCCTCAATCTCACCTTGTATTTCCGTCAAACGCGGCTCGTCGAAGCGTTTCTTGATATCGGTCAATTCCTGCTGAATGACCTGAATCAGACGTTTTTCACTCGACAAAATCGCTTCCAGCTCCTTGATTTCCTTTTCCAGGGCCGCCAATTCCTTCTCCAGCTTGAGAATATCAATACGTGTCAGGGAGGCAAGCTGAATGGAAAGAATCGCTTCTGCCTGCTGCTCCGTAAACCCGAATTGTTCCATGATGTTTTTGCGTGCGTCGGCACGATCCTCGGAAGCCATGATTGCATCCACAACCTGGCGGAGAATCGATTTGGCCCGAATCAGTCCTTCCACAATGTGCTGGCGTGTCTGCTTCTTCTCAAGGTCGTAGCGGGAACGATTGGTCACGACTTCTTTTTGGTGTGAAATATAGGCTTCCAGCAGTTGCTTTAGCCCCATCTGCTTGATCGTACCCTCATGGATGACGTTCATGTTGTAGTTGTAGTACACCTGCAGATCGGTATTTTTGTATAAATACTGCAAAATCGCATCGGGATTCACATCTTTTCGAATATCGATGACGATTCGCACTTTCTTCAGTTCGGCTTCTTTGCGACCCGTCTCATCCCGGACAGCCAGGGCGCCTTCAATTTTTCGCTCCAGCACAAGCTCATCGATTTGCGCGACCAGCTTGCTTTTGACCACATCGTACGGGATTTCGGAGATGACGATCTTTTTGATCTTGCTCTTCTCCGGTTCCTCGATATGGGTGCGACCGCGGATAATGAATTGACCGCGTCCGGTCTCAAACGCTTTGCGAATGCCGGAAAGCCCTTGTACGATTCCCCCTGTCGGGAAATCAGGACCTTTGATGTGCGTCATCAGCTCATCGAGCGTGATGTCCGGTTTTTTCATCTGGGCAATCGTCGCATCGATGACCTCCCCCAGATTGTGCGTCGGAATATCGGTGGCAAACCCTACCGCAATCCCTGATGCACCGTTGACAAGCAGGTTCGGAAAACGGGATGGCAAGACGGCCGGCTGAACCGTTGTATTGTCGTAGTTCGGAAGGAAAGCAACCGTTTCCTTCTCGATGTCACGCAGCATCTCATTGGCGATGGCAGACAGGCGTGATTCCGTGTAACGCATCGCTGCCGGCATGTCCGCATCGAGACTGCCGAAATTCCCGTGACCCTGAATCAATACTTGACGCATCTTCCACCATTGGGCCATCCGTACCATCGTTTCGTAAATCGCTGAGTCACCGTGTGGATGATAGGTACCCATCACGTATCCGACCGTTTTCGCTGACTTCCGGTACGGCTTGTCAAATGTATTACCTTCCTGGTACATCGCATACAAAATTCGGCGCTGCACCGGCTTCAATCCGTCCCGTGCGTCGGGGATTGCACGGGAGAGGATGACCAGGTTCGCATAATCACCGAAGCGTTTGCCCATGATCTCTGCGAAGCTTTGTTCAATAATTCGATTCGATAGCATGCTTATTCATCCTCCCCGACTTCAAAGGTGACATGACTCTCGATCCACTCGCGGCGCGGTGGAACTTTATCGCCCATCAGGGTTGTAACCAGCTTCTCGCTGTGCGCCAAATCTTCAAGCGATACTTGCACGAGCGAACGGGTCTCTGGATTCATTGTTGTTTCCCACAGCTGGTCAGCATTCATCTCGCCAAGACCTTTATAGCGTTGGATTTCGGCACCGCGTCCGATTTTCTTCAGCGCCTGCTCCAGTTCAAAATCGTTCCAGCAATACATGCTCTCCGGCTTCTTTCCGGTCGTTTTGCTTACCTGATACAGCGGCGGGTGTGGCATGTACAGCTTTACTGCCGCCAATAATTGGTGCAGTTTGCGGGAGAAGAAGGTCAGCAGCAGTGTCTGGATATGGGAGCCGTCAACGTCGGCGTCAGACATGATGATGATTTTGTCAAATGCACAATTATCGATGGAAAAATCGGTGCCAATATCGGTTTCCAGCACATCCAGAACAGTACGGAACTCTTCATTTTGCAGTATATCGGACAGCTTGGCTTTTTCCGTGTTGAGCGGCTTTCCGCGCAGGCTGAAAATCGCTTGAAACTCCGAGTTGCGCGCCTGCTTGGCGGAGCCTCCGGCAGAATTCCCCTCGACCAAAAACAGTTCGTTTCTGCCCGGGTCTTTATATTGCGGCGGCGCGAACTTTTCCGATATTGATTTGCGTTTTTTCGATTTGCTTTTTTTGTCACCGCGCAGCGCATCCCGCTGCTTCCGCAGTTCTTCGCGTATTTCAGCGGAGCGGACCGCCTTTTCTACCAGAAGCTTGGCCGTTTCCGGATTTTCCTCAAGAAAGTATCCGAGCTTCTCGGAAATGATCTGCTCAACGATCGCCCGCGCTTCCTCGTTGCCCAGCTTGTCCTTTGTTTGCGACTCGAATTGCACATCAGCCATTTGCAAGGACAGCACACCGAGGAATCCTTCCCGCAGGTCATTACCGGACAAATTCGGATCTTTTTCCTTCAGCAGACCTTTTTTACGAGCGAACTCATTGAATACCCGCGTGGTCGCATTGCGGAAGCCGGTTACATGCGTACCGCCGTCCGTCGTCGGAATCGAGTTCACATAGGAGACCAGCGTCTCGGCGTAACCATCGTTATACTGGAAAGCCAGTTCTACGTAAACATGATCCTTCTCACCGTTGAAATAAACGATGTTATGCAACGTCTGCTTCCCTTCGTTCAAGTAATCGACATACGCCTTCAGTCCGTCTTCATAGAAAAATTCTTCCCGTTTCTCTTCCGGACCACGTTTGTCAATCAGCACCAATTTCAATTTGCTCAACAAAAACGCCGTTTCCCGAAAACGGTCGCGAATCAGTTCATAGTCAAACTTGGTTGTCGAAAAAACGTTCGGGTCGGGCAAAAACGTCACTTTCGTCCCGGTTCTTCGCGTTGTGCCAGTCACAATGAGTTCGGTGACCGGTTTGCCCACATGCTCCGTGCCGTCAGCGTCAACGACATACTCGAAACGCTGTTTATGTATTTTGCCTTCGCGGTGAATTTCCACTTCCAGCCATGCGGAAAGCGCAACGACGACACTGGAGCCTACCCCATGCAAACCGCCGCTTTTTTTGTACCCACCGCCACCGAATTTCCCTCCGGCATGCAAGGTCGTAAAAATAACTTCCGGCACTGGCCTTCCGGTTTTATGCATGCCGGTTGGGATTCCGCGCCCATGGTCTTCGATGCTGACGCTACCATCCTTTAGGAGCGTCACAATAATCTGGTCATTGAATCCAGCAAGTGTTTCGTCTTTGGCATTGTCGACAATTTCCCATAGAAGATGGTGCAGCCCACGGGTACCGGTAGAACCGATGTACATCCCGGGCCGCTTTCGAACGGCGATCAAGCCTTCTAATACCTGAATATCCTCTTCCGTATAGGAAAGTGTTTGGCTTTCGTTCATCCAGTTCTCTCCTCTGACTACTAACAAATCAGCCACCCTGCGATGGCAAGATGGCAAACATGGCTACTTTATCACAAACATAACAGGTTTACCAATTCCGAATCAAGCGTCGCATTGCTTAATTCCCTTGACTCCATGGAATTTCGTCTTTTAGTGTAGCACTTCAAAGCAACACAGGTCAAAGAAAAATCGCCCTAGAGCCTTCCGGGTATTCCTCCACTCTTTTCGG
>JBLNEJ010000214.1:0-8285 GCA_050262535.1 Clostridia bacterium | reverse complement strand
ACCGATGTGATCGGCTGGAACAAGGAGGAGGGAGATGGCACGACCGAGCTCGTGACGGTTGGCACACGGCAGCAACTGACGTGCACCTGGAATTTTACCGTCCTGCCCGAAAAGGTTCTCTCGGATGTCACGGTCGAGGAGTTTGATGCGCTGGCTATCCCGGGCGGCTTTGAGCATGCCGGTTTTTATGAGGATGCCTTTCGCTCCGATGTGCTGGATTTTGTCAAGGAATTCGACAGGCAAGGAAAGATCATCGCCTCCATCTGCGTGGGAGCATTGGTAATTGGCAAAAGCGGTGTGCTGCAAGGCCGAAACGCGACAACCTACAACCTCAATGGGCGCAAGCGGCAAACCCAGCTGGCAGAAATGGGGGCCTGCGTGATTCCCGATCAATCGATTGTGATCGATGACAATATCATCACCTCTTACAATCCTTCTACCGCCTTTGACGTAGCCTTTGCCCTGCTCGAAGCGCTGACTTCCCGGGAAAATACAGACAACGTAAAAAGGCTCATGGGGTTTCTGGACGAATCGAAAAAAGCATGATGGAGGATACGATGACATTCCCGACAAATACCGCCCTAATTCTGATTGATGTGCAAAACCATTTTGACGATCCATCGCTCGGCAGACGCAACAATCCACAGGCAGAGGAAAACATGGCCGCATTGCTGCACATGTGGCGGGCCACCAACCGCCCGGTCATCCATATTCAGCACATCAGCAATCCATCGCTGCCGCATCATCGCGGGCGAGACATCAAAGACATTGTTGCGCCGCTCCCGCACGAGCCGGTGATGATCAAGCAGGTAAACAGTTCCTTTATCGGTACGAATCTTGAAAATCATCTGAAGGCAGCCGGTATTGAGACACTTGTGATCGTGGGGCTTACAACGGATCACTGCGTGTCCACGACGACAAGAATGGCGAAAAATCTCGGGTTTTTCCCCTACATCGTTTCAGATGCGACGGCAACCTTTGATCGTGTGAGCTATGATGGCCAGCTGTATGCAGCAGAAGACATCCATCGCATGGCGCTCGTTAGCTTGCATGAAGAGTTTGCGCTTGTCGTGGAAACGAAGGCTGTGCTGGAGAGAGCTGCTGCTCCATCCAACCCATAATCATCAGCAAGCAACATCACGTCCGGGCTTGCGGCTGAATCCAGATTTTATAAAAGTCGAGCCAGCCAAACGAGTTGATCGTGACGTCACGCACCGACTTATGGAAAGACGTGTTCGTTTTTTTCTGGACGAGGTAGAGGACCGAGTACGTTTGCTGCATATACGCCTCCAACTCAGCCAGCTTCTGCTGACGTCCGTTCCAGTCAGGTTCGCGAAAAATCAATGCGGTCGCTTCTTTTACCGCAGCAGCCGTTTGTCTGTCATACGCGGAAAAGAAGTAATTGTTTTGCAGGTACATTTCCAGCTCGCTCACTTCATCATGGCTAAAAACGTTTCCGTACAATTGACCGTCATGATCCGGCAGGGCATCGTTTGCAAATTCTGCATGGGGACGCACATTGATCTCAAGATGAATGCCGAATTCCTTGCATCGTTCCCGTATCCAGACCGCGTCTGCTTCATGGTAAGCGGTTGTCACCAGGCGGAACGTCTCGCTTCGATAACCGCTTGCCTGCACCAACTCCTCGATCTCGGTACGCGTCAGATGGACACCCCCGGTCGATCCTTGGTCAACAATTGTCCGCGACGGTCGAAAGCTGTATGCAGGAGAAATCCGGTCCCCTCCGAGCTCGGCAACCATCCGCTCCCGGTCGATGATATGATGAAGCGCCTGGCGGAACTTCAGCTGGTTTTGCGGACCGACCGTTCTTTGGTTAAAGACGAGCAGGCTGCAGCACGAGAACAGCGTTTCCAAATCGCACCACTCTGCTTCCTGATTTCCCAACACTTCTCGCTGCTCCTTGGACGTATCGCCTTGTGAATTCATGACGGACATCCAGTCCGGTTCCTTCAACCGACCCGCTTCCACGTTGGGGAAAATCAGCACCTCGACGCGATCCAAATGCGGCCTGCCGCGAAAATGAGCCGGAAATGCCTCCAAAATACAGATTCCGTCGTTGTGCCGCACCAGTCGAAAAGGGCCGGTTCCGATCGGCCTTTGCCCAAACCCTGCCTCATCATTGCGTACAACGTCCTCCGGAACAATGCTGGCAAACGTGGTACAGAGAAACTGCAGGAACAAATAATTGGACGCCCGCAAATGGATTCGCACCGTTTTATAGTCGATCGCTTCGATTTGCTCGATGTCCTGAAACATCCAGCTCGATTCGAACCGTTCCGTGTTCAGCCGCATCCGGTCCAGCGAAAACATCACATCGTGTGCAGTCAGTTCGCGCCCGTGATGAAACAACACGCTTTTTCTCAAATGAAAGGTCCATTCCCGGGCATCGCTGCTCATTTCCCATGAATGCGCGATTCCCGGTACGATCATACCTCTTTCATGATCATAATCGACCAACGTATTGAACAGTTGTCTCGTCATATGGGCATCAAACGTGTAATACACCATGCCAGGGTCAAGCGTCAGGATTGTCCGGTATACGGGTAAGCGCAGCGTGTCCTGAAGTCGGTCGGAAACGGCTTGTGTCGAGAAGCCCATTCCTTCCGACAGCCAGTCGATCATCTCATCTTTTATAGCGGCGCTCCCGAATCGATTCATGAACTCCATCGCCTCTTGGACATTGCCCTGCTCGATTTTTTGTTTGACCTCCCGCAGGAGAATCTCGTCTCCTCCCGTGAGCAGCGTCAATTGAGAAAGATGCCCGCGGCCCCTCCCGGCTTTCCACTCAATCCAGCCTTGTTCACACAGGTTACGGACGAGCAGCTTCGCATAACGGGGCGTGCAGTGCCAAATGCCCGAGAGCTTCTCGACGGGAACAGGGAAGGGCTTGTTCACTTCCGAGCCGGAAAAATAAGCGCGAAGCTCCAAAAAATAAAGTGCGGCTTGCATGCTGTGCCTCCTCCTTTGCGAAAAGGTGAACTGAATCAGACAAATCATACACTTTTTACACCTTTTTTGGTAGCTATACTGAAACTACGGACTGAGAAAAGAAGAAGGTGTGAATCAAATGAGGATGTTGTTACGGAAGCTGTTTGCTACAATCGATTTTCATCCGGTTGCATGGGGGGTTATTATCGGAACCTTCCTGTCGCGTACCGGATTTTTTATGACCATTCCGTTTTTGGGGATTTATTTGGGAAAGGGCAAGGGGATTGATCCCGCAATGGTGGGAGCGATTTTGGCGGTAAGCCTGCTGGTCGGAACGATGAGCAGTTTTATTGGCGGAGCGCTATCCGACCGGTTTGGCCGGTATCCGGTCATGATTTCGGCGATGGCTACCTGGAGCGTGGTTTTGGTCGGGTTCGCCTTTGCGAACGAATCGTGGCAGTTTTTCATCCTGAGCGGGTTGAACGGTCTTTGCCGCAGTGTGTTCGAGCCGACTGCCAGAGCGTTATTGGCTGATGTGACACCTGCTGACCGACGGACCGATGCGTTTCAGGCGCGCTATTTTGCAATCAACATCGGCGGTGCGATTGGGCCATTGGTTGGCCTGAAGCTGGGAGCAGGCAGTTCTTCCTCGCTGTTGCCGTTTTTGATCAGCGCCAGCATTTTCGCCGCGTATGCCGTCGTTTTGGTAGTTTTCATGGTCCTGTTCAAGCAGATCACGCAGCCGAACGCGGATTCCGTCACAGTGAAGGAAATGGTGCGCATCGTATTTACGGATAAAATCTTTCTGTATTTCCTTCTCGGCAATCTGTTCGTGGCAGGGGCCTATTCCCATCTGGACACGACCTTGTCGCAATTTATCGGTCATGATCGGGTGGAAACGTATTCGTTTCTATTCGTGATCAATACACTGTCAGTCCTCGTCTTTCAATACCCCCTCGCGAAGCTGATGAAGCGCTTTTCGTCGTTGACTTCCTTAAAAATCGGGTGTCTGTTGTTCGGGCTGGGCCTGTTCGGGTTTGGGCTGTTTGACAATCTGGTTTTGCTCGCCTTGTCGATGGTGGTGTTTACGATGGGAGAGATTCTATCCTTTGTCGTTGGGGATGTGCTGATCGGCGAAATTGCTCCCGATCATTTGCGCGGTGCTTATTACGGTGCTAGCGGCTTCGCGTTTCTCGGGCAAAGCGTTTGTGCCTGGATCGGCGGGATTTTGCTCCAGGTATTAGGCTTCGGGCAGGGACCACTCATCTTCGCCATCCTGATGCTGCTGGCATTTATCGCGTTTCCGTTTTTTCATCGGGGACAGCTTTTGTGGGAACGACAGCAAGGAATGAAAAGCAACAAGGGCATGGTGAGCAGAAGCGTCTGATAACATGATGGTATGGGGCTGTCCCATAAGGTGGCTCCAGTGCTCGGGAGAAGATAGATGCTTCACTGAAGCGCTCCCAATGAAGATTGACGAAGATCAAAAGCTGGTGAGGAAAAGGGAGAAAACAGCCAGGGTCTTTGGGACACCTTCCGAGGCGGAACGGAAAAAGCGGAACGTCTTTGCGTCCAACGTGTGCCGCTTCTTCGAATCCGCATGTTTTGGACGCGGTTCCGCTTTTGGAGTGTGAGCCGGCCAGTCATGCCCCCTTGCAGGTGTCCCACCAACCCGGAGCGTTTTCTCCCTTTTCCTCCTCTCCACACTCGCCCGGCCTTTTACCATTCACTTTTCGGCAACGTCTCCATCAGTTGTGCATATTCCTCATACCATGCCTGCCATTGTGGATACCGCGATGCAAGCGTCCTCCCATCCATCAGCGCCTGGATGACATCCAGGCATACGTGCCAGCCAGCGAGATCCTTTGGGGTATGATCCGTTACATTTGCAATCGTTTCGATCAGCACCAGGTGACAGCCTTCCGACTCCGATGTCAGCTCGAAACGAACGCGGTCTTCCCCCCATGTAAACGCCAATACGGAATGAATGGCAAAATCGAGAATCTCAAGCTCCTTGAACGTTCCGTCCGGCATATTGAACGTGATTACCCCGCCCTCACGCAGGTCGCTGACCCGCAGCTCGGAGAACCATTGCGACAGCTTGTCGTTCTCCGTCAGCCAAGACCATACTTGTTCCACCGGATGCTTCAGATGCCGCTCAAAACGTGCGATATACCCGTTTTCTGCTCGTGTGATGTCTGCGATCATGTAACCCCGCCTTTTCATAATGGTTTCAAGCTGCCGCACGCGGTGAGGTACTTTTCAGTGTGTAACGGCGTGCAGCTATCGAAGGTCAACTGATTGATCTTGTGTTTGCTTTTCCCTTCCATAATTGTACGCCAGGAAGAGGGCTGCGACAAACTTTGGGGGTGATCTTACACGGGTTCCAGCTGCGCTGGGTGACAAAATTGCACAAAGACTGCGTCCTCCAGTGCCTTCGCTTGAACGATGCGACCAAGAAGGCTCCGATGAAAAGCAAAAAAAGCCCGGGGCTTACCCCGGGCTTGCTATCAATCTATTGCTTATTTCTACAATACTTCCCCAATTCTTTGCTGGCGCTGCTTCAATTCCTCAAGATCAAACGTCATGTCAAGCGCGGCAAAAATACCGGTAAAGTATTCATTGATCTGCTCCAGAACACGGTCGCGTTCTTCCGCTACGACTCCTGCAAACGTATCGGCCAGCTTAGATGCCAGCAATTCGCCTCCTTGGGCCAAATAGCTTGAAACAGGCTCCTGGAGCAGCTTCTCCAGCTCGTCGCGGAGCTTGGATTTGCCATCTTGTTCGAAGAAATCCTTGGTGTTTTTGAACAGGCCCAGCGCTTTGCCAAGTGCAGCGCTGGCGCTTGCCACCGGCAATTCTTCGTTGAAGGCCGGCGTGTCAACCGGATGGTACGTGTACGCTGCCAGGGTTAAGCCTGCCGTCATGCCGGCAATCTCTTTGCCCCACTGCTCAACCAGACGTCCGCCGAGCTTGTTGAGGAATTTCTCCAGGCGAAGCGTGGTAGCACGCAGCTCCTGAGCCAGATCGTAGCCAATCATGCGAATCAGCTCAGCCTGCGATCCTTGCAGTGCCTGCTTCATGTTGCGCCCATCCTCTTTCAGCACAGACGGGTTGAAGGCATAGTTGAACAGCTCGTTAAAGCGGAAGAACAACCGCTGCTTCACATAATAAAGCAGCTCATCGCGCTCTTTGGCCAAATCGCGCTCTTCATTAGCGATGGAGAGACTGCGCACGGCAGTCGTCGCCGCTTCCTGCGCCTGTACCGCTGCTTCACGACGCTTCGCGCGCAAGCCTTCATCAGCCTGTGCCATCGAAATGAACTCATCGAGCAATGCGTGTGCCCGGCGGATTTCGTGGTACGAAGCATCTACGGCAATCTGCGTCAGCTCTTCTAGCGTAAAGCGCAGGAAGTCCTGCTCGAACCGGGACAAACCGGAATGTGCCAGCCCTGCCTCTACAGATGGCAATGGATCGGTTTCGCCTACCCCCAGTCGTTGGCGGTATACCTTCTCCGACGAGCCACTCAGCTTGCCTTTTTCCTCCATCCGTGCAAGAAGCGCAGTCTGGCTGGAAATCGGGTAAATGCGCGGATGACGGATGCCGCAGGAAAGCAGATTTTTTTCCACGTGCTCGACGACCCCTGCCAGCTCTTCCTGGGAAGAGGCCAGGTCAGCAGCATTGACGAGGAAGAACATCTTGTCCATCTCGAACGTATCCTTGACCCGTCCCATTTGCAGCAGGAATTCCCGGTCCGCCTGGGCAAACGCGTGGTTGTAGTACGTAACGAACAAAACGACGTCCGCATTTTTCATATAATCGAAGGCTACTCCGGTATGGCGGGCATTGATTGAATCTGCTCCGGGCGTATCAACCAGTACGATGCCTTGCTCGGTCAGCGCACAGCTGTAGAACAGCTCAATATATTCGGTAAAGCAGGCTTTCTCCTCCTTGGCTACAAAGCCCTTGAACGCCTGCATGTCAACGATCAGCTCGCCGCCGATATGCGCGGACATCTCCGCATGCCCTTTCACGACTGCCTTGAGGAAGGTATAGTGCGGTTTGGCATTCGGTGCCACCTGCGTGACATCGATGCGTGCCACCTCGGCAAGTCCGCTTTCCAGATCGCGGGCGTGAATATCGAACACGGCGAGTGACCGCAGCACATCCGCTTCGACTGCTTCCATCGATTTCAGCACGACACGAACCGTTCCGTGCGGATACTGCTCGGTTGGCGGCATGATTTTGTTGATCGCTGCGGTCGTCGGATTGGGCGATACCGGCAGGATCATGTCCCCCATCAGTGCATTGGCAAACGACGATTTCCCTGCGGAAAAAGCACCGAACAACGCAACGGTGAAACGATTCGCTTCCAGGCGCTCAGCACGTTCGGTCATTGCCTTGGATTGCGCCTGCATGCCCGGGATGGTGCGGATTTCTTCGCTGACACCGCGCAGATTTTGTGCGGCATCGATCAATTTTTGTCGTAGCTGGTTCATCTTTTCCTATGCTCTCCCTTATTCTAAGATGGCACGCAAGCGTTCCCCTGCTGCCTGCTCCTGCTCTGCCAATGCGGCCAGACCTTTATGCGCCTTCGCCAGACGACGAAGCTGCTCCGCCTGCTCGGACAAAACGGCTGTTTCGCTGGCCAAACGGGCGGACAGCTGCTTGCACAGCTCTTCGATCAGCTCCAGCCCTTCCCTGCGGTAAAGCCCTTTGATTGCATTGGAGATATCCTGACAGTAGTTCATCACATATTCACGTGAACCCGCGCCATCCTTGATCTGTGAAGCCAGGAGCGCAGGCGTAATCTCGATCTGCACGTCATGCACCCGCTGATGGTAGGCGTCATCGCGGATCCCGTATTCCTGCGGCAAACGCGTCAGCAGTTCCTTGAAATGAAAGTCGAGGTTGGCTGATACTTTTTCCCGCAAATCCGCAAGCAGCGCCTGCTCGCGGGCTGCTTTCTCTTCTTCCGTCTTTTTGCCGGCAAACAGCAAGCCCACCTTGAAATTGGAGCGGCGACTCTCCAAATAGCGCTCCGCTGCTTCGTTTGTGCTGTAATAGGTCAGACGGGCGTTGTCCAGCAGGCTGGACAGCTCTTTTTCCATGCTTTTTTGGGCGGCTGTCACGCGTGCGGTCTCGTCCAGGATTTTCACTTCCACTTTGTCCAGCGCTTGCATGACCGCATCTACATCCGTCGCATCTGCATTTTCCAGCTCTGTCTCAAGCTGATCCTCCAGCGCTTTTCGTTCCTCAGCATGCTTGGCATGCAAGAAGCGCTGATGCTCTTCAATGAGATGATCGGCGGAATTGCGGACGCTTTGCAAAATCCA
>JBLNEJ010000213.1:0-3045 GCA_050262535.1 Clostridia bacterium | reverse complement strand
AACCCGTCTAATATGCGCGGAGACGGCCGGCAAAACAACCCTTCTTCAAGCAGATGCACCTGCCCGCGCTTGATCGCGGTCATTTCTGTCCATTCGATGCGGTTTGTGACCATCTCCCGCTTGATTCGTCGCAGCTCGATGCCGCACCACACGATGCAAATATGTTCGGGATCACGCTCGGCCACCATTTCACGAGTTGCCTTTACATTAGCCTCGTGGTAGTCAGCAAATACGTTGACGCCGCCTGCAAGCTCGCTGATATCGGTCAGCCAGTTGCCGCGACCGGGGGTATAGATTGGATTGGGCCACCATTCCCAGTAGAGACGTGGCTTCTCGATTGTGTTGGCTGCTGATTGTCGCAATGCTTCGAGGCGCTGTGTGAAGCGTGCAGCCGCCTGTTCGGCTCGTTCCTTAATCCCGGCAGCTTTTCCAACCAGACGCATATCTTCCGGGATTTCATCGAGATGTGCAGGATTAAGCACAACATGCGGAAGATTACGCCGCTTGAGCTCCTCGACATTTCGCTCCATTCCGGGGACGCTCAGCGAGGCAACGATCAGGTCGGGGGACAGTGCTTCCACTTTGTCCATATCAATCGTCAAATCAGGGCCGACACGAGGCAAATGCTGCCATTCCAACGGCCAATCCGAATGATCGTCCAAGCCGACAACCTGGTCGCCAAGCCCCAGCTCATACAAAATTTCCGTGTTGCTGGGGCAGAGTGAGACGATTCGCATGACAGGTCCCTCCTTCACGTTCCGTGAATGCGTAGTCAGGCGCTAGTTGGTGTACAATGAGTAATGGAGAAGAACAGCGATGATGATGCCGAGCCAGCCGCCCATAAACACCTCAATAGGCTGATGCCCGAGCAACTCCTTGAGCTTCTTCGCTTTTTCTTCCTTGGGACTGATCTTGAATGTGCGCATCCCTTCCAGCAAGTGGTTAAATTCATCAACCAACCGATTCAGCACCTCTGCCTGCATGCCGGCATGTCGGCGAACGCCAGCGGCATCGAACATGACGATAATCCCGATAATCGCCGAAATGGCAAAGGCGCTGCTGCCAAAGCCCTCACGAATGCCTACCGCTGTAGACAATGCAGTAACAGCAGACGAGTGGGAGCTGGGCATGCCACCTGTACTGAACATGAGTGAAAACTGCCACGTTCTTGTTGTCAGAAAATGCAGTGGAATTTTGATAAATTGAGCGATACCAATCGAAAGGAGAGACGCCCACAGAGGAAAATTGTTTAATAAGGATTGCATGGATCAGGACCGTTCCTTTCCGAGTACTGTTGCTCTTGACATTATTGTATCAGAATCAGAAGTGTATCATCCGTTAAGTTTTGATAGAAATATGCACCGCTTGTCCGTAAAGCAAGCGCGTGCAACGAGAGAAAGGAAGCGCGATGGCTGCCCAATACCCGGAGCAATACTACGAATTTTTTCGCAAATTCAATGCCAGAGAGTTTTATGAATGCCACGACCTCCTGGAGGAAATCTGGATGGAGGAGAAGAGCAACAAGTTTTTGCAAGGGTTGTTGCAGTTGGCTGTAGGCATTTATCATTTTGAATGTGGTAATATGAAGGGAGCGAGATGGATGTTTGGCAATGCGCACAAATATCTATCGAAATATACCCCTGTCTACTGGGATGTAAACGTGGAGAACGTTCTTTCTTACATAGAGGAATGTCTGGCTGTTTTACCAGATATTGATCGCATTCCGTACCAGGAGGTAAAATCAATTCCCTTTCCGTATCGCAAACTAAGCCTTGAGCAACAATCATAATCGAGATTGTACCATACAAATGGACCCTCGACAAAGGAGTGTTTGAGATGGCATTTACGAATCCAGAAGCAGACAAACGCAGACAAATTCTTGAGGAGGCGCAAACGATCGCCGTGGTCGGGTGCTCCAACAAGCCGGACCGCACCAGCTATATGATCGCCGCCGCCATGCAGCATGCAGGCTACCGGATTATCCCGGTCAACCCGATGATTGCGGGAGAGACGGTGCTTGGAGAAACCGTTGTAGGCTCTCTGTTGGATATCAAGGAAAAGGTCGACATTGTTGATGTATTCCGCCGCAGCGAAGAGACACTGCCCGTGGCGCAGGAGGCGGTCAAGATGGAGCAGAAGCCAGGTACGATCTGGCTGCAGCAAGGTGTTTATAATGAAGAGGTTGCAGCCTTGGCTGCGCAAAACGGCCTGAACGTGGTCATGGATCACTGCATTAAGGTCGATCACGCCATTCTGGTACCTCGTCGCTAAAAGGAGGGGGAACAGGATGTTATTCGGCAACAAAGCGAAAGCGGAACACCCGAAGGACCGCGTACCTCCGAATCAAAAGGTAACGACAGGCTTCCCCGTGCTCCATTATGGCGAAGTTCCGGTCTACGATGATCTTAGCAGCTGGTCCTTCCGCCTGTTCGGCCTGGTGGAGGAGGAGCGGACGTTGAGCTACGACGAGCTTACCTCGCTACCAGAGACTTCGGTGACCAACGACATTCACTGTGTCACCGGGTGGAGCAAGCTGGACAATGTGTGGGAAGGGATTCCGGTTGAGGAGATCGTCAAGCTGGCGCGTGTAAAGCCGGAAGCCAAATATGTCGTGCTGCATGCGGAGCATGGCTGGACGGCCAATATGCCGCTTGCCGATTTCATGACCGCAGGCAACCTGTTTGCGACCAAGCATAACGGCGAGCTGCTGACGCCTGACCATGGTTATCCACTCCGTTTTGTCATTCCGCATCTGTATTTCTGGAAGAGCGCGAAATGGGTGCGGGGGATTGAGTTTTTGGAGAAGGATAAGCAGGGGTTTTGGGAGAAGAATGGGTATCATATGTATGGTGACCCGTGGAAAGAGCAGCGGTTTGCGTGGGACTAATGGAAATGAAGAAGAGGCGGGAGACCGCCTCTATCATTTGGTTTAATCATTATTTCACATGGTACGCGATCTGCCAGGGAACCATGTTGCCCAACATTATTGCTATTCCTCATCATCAGGGTCCGCTTTCAATTCGATATCTACCCATTTTTTCTTCT
>JBLNEJ010000212.1:0-6991 GCA_050262535.1 Clostridia bacterium | reverse complement strand
AAGGGACATTCGGGTCTACCAGGTCAGAAGGCTTGAATTGATCGGGCAGCTTATGCTCCTTGTTGATCAGGACGGTTATGCTGTCGGGCTCCGCATCCCGTTCGCGAACAGGCTCCTGCGGCTGGGCGGGTTCCGGTTGTGGTGCCGGTTCCGGCTGTGGCTGGGCAGTAGCTGGCGGTGTGTTTTCGACCGGTTCTGGCGGTGAGGTGTTCTCCGCGGGAGCCGGCTCGGCGGGTTTCTCCTGAACCGCCTGATTGGTAGAGCCGAGCGCAGCGTTCATGATGTCCGAACATCCTGACAGGAGCGTCACGGATACCCCGAGCAGAATGACGGTAACGGGTTTTAGCAGTTGCATGAAAAAAAGCCTCCTTGAGCGTAGCAAACCTGTACGTGGTAAAAGACGTTGCGGCGAACCGAAACGTTACTTTCTCATTATCATCAAATTCACCAAAAAACGAAACAGGCATTTCGTTGCCTTTTTTTGTGGAAAACGTCTGGACGTATTGTTGACACTTGATTTGTTTCACCCACTCATGTCAATATGAGAGGCGAGCTTACATCACAAGACAAGGACGGGAATCATGCTAATCGGTACACGCACGATCAAAACAGCGATCGGAACCGGGATCTCGATCGCCATCGCCCAAGGCTTGGGACTGGATTACTACGCAACTGCCGGAATTATTACCATTCTTTGCATTCAAAATACACGCAGGCAAACGATCCAAACATCGTTGTTTCGCATTGCCGCCTCGCTGCTGGTCCTGCTGTTTGCCTGGCTGTTCTTTACGCTGCTTGGCTTTCACGCATGGACGATCGCCTTGATTTTGCTGCTCTTTTTGCCCGTTCTGGTACGGTTGAAAATCCAGGGCGGGTTTGTTACAAGCGCGGTTATTTTGTTGCATATTTTTACCGTACAGCAGATGACCATCCCGATCCTGCTCAACGAAATGTCGCTGGTCGGCATCGGCGTCATCATCGCTATGCTGATGAATCTGTGGATGCCCAGCTATGACAAGGAACTGGTCGAGCTGCAAAAGGCAATCGAGCACAACTTCCGCACGATTCTCAAGGAGTTTGCCATCTATCTGCAAAATGGCGAAAGCGACTGGAACGGCAAGGAGATGCTGGAAACCGCTCAACTGCTGGACAAAGCGATCAAGCTGGCTGCGCTGGAGAATGAAAACCGGATATTACGCAGCGAGAAAGACGCTTTTGACTATTTTGTCATGCGTGAAAAGCAATTCGGCTTGCTGGAGAGGATGATGCCGATTGTTTCGTCCCTTCATCTGCAGGTGCCGCAGGGCCGTCAACTCGCCGAGTTTCTTGACGATTTGGGCACACGCGTCCATCCTGGCAACACGGCATACCTCTCGCTGGAGCGGTTGCGTAAAATGCGCGAAGCGATCGACCAGACGCCGCTGCCGCAGTCGCAGGAAGAGTTCGGGATTCGCGCGGCGCTGTTTTATTTGATCCATGAGATCGAGGAATATTTGTATATCAAGCATAATTTGGGAAGAGATTAGCAACGAGGTGTGAATGTAATGAAAAAAACAAGACAGCGTTCGGCAGGTATGAACACCCCGCTGCAGCAGGTTTCAGACTATCTGCACTTGATCATCGGCTCGCTCGTGTTGGCCGCCAGCTTCAACCTGTTTCTCAATCCGAACCAGATCGCTTCAGGCGGCGTTTCCGGTTTGTCCACGATTTTTCATCATCTGTGGGGCGTATCCCCGGCGCTCATCCAGTGGGCCTTCAACATCCCGCTGTTTTTGCTCGGACTGTGGCTTCTGGACAAACAATACAGCGTCAAAGCGGCGATTGGCTCCATCATCCTGCCGCTTTTCGTCATGCTGACCAGCGCGCTTCCGCCATTGACAACGAATACACTGCTCGCCAGCATCTACGGCGGAATGGGTGTCGGGCTTGGCATCGGCATTGTGTTTCGCGGCAGAGGGTCGACGGGCGGACTTTCCATTGCATCACAAATTTTGCACAAGTATACCGGATTGAGTCTGGGACTTTCTGTCGCCGTTTTTGACGGGCTGGTGATCGTGCTGGCGGGCGTGATTTTTTCCCCGGAAAAAGCGCTGTTTGCCCTCATCGGGCTGTTCGTCACCAGCAAGGTGATCGATGTGGTGCAGGTCGGCCTTAATACCTCCAAGGTCGCCTATATTATTTCGAATGAGATTGACCAGCTGCGGGAGGCGATCCTGTTTGACCTGGATCGTGGCTTCACCCAGATCAACGGCTCCGGCGGCTTTACCGGAGACAAGCGGATGGTGCTGATGGTCGTCGTCAGCCAGAGCGAGGTCAGCAAGCTCAAGGCGCTCGTCAAGGCGGTTGACCCGAATGCATTTATCATTTTGACACCGGCCAATGAAGTGCTGGGAGAAGGGTTCAAAAGCGTCTAGTCGTTTACATCCTGAGAGATTATGGTAAAATAATGGCTAAGAACGAAATCGGCATATAATAAAAACAACCGTAGATGCGCGAACATCTACGGCACGAACAACGTAGCTGTGGGAAACCCGCGGCGTGCGTTGAGTCAATGCTCAAGCGAACCCACCGGCAGGCGCCAACCTTACGCGGTGGGTTTTCGCTTGTTCAGCTTCCGACGAATCAGCCGATAGAGCTTTCTGCCGCCAAAAAACAGACTCAGCAGGGATGCCGCTACCTTGATAATCGTATAAAGCGTCGCCAGCGAGACCATTGGTGTATCACCCCCTTTGCTTGGAGGCTACGCCGCAGGTCAACTGCCCACCGCACTCGTTGTCCTGAGGAAAATTATACCATGTGTTGCCAGGTTGTCACGCATTTGCTACTTCCGATTTGAAACCGCTGTACAGGTGTATGGTATACTGAACAAAGATCATTACATATGAAGGAGCTGGAAACATAGATGAGTCAGAACGAAGCATTGCTCACGCTGGAAGGCTGGTTTACCGTACACGATTTCCGCAAAATCAACTGGGAAAAATGGAAAAACGCATCCGAGCAGGAGCGTCAGGCAGCGTTGGACGATCTGTTTACACTGATGCAAGGATGGGAAGCAAACGAGGCAGCCAATGAAGGAAGCACCGCTGTGTACTCTGTGATGGGACACAAGGCAGACCTCGTCTTCATGTTCCTGCGCCCAACCTTGCAAGAGCTGGATGAAATCAAGGTTGCTTTTAACAAAAGCCGCTTTGCCGAGTATACGACAACCGACTATTCCTATGTGTCCGTAGTGGAACTGAGCAACTATGTGAACAATCCTGGGGAAGACCCGAAAGCGAACCCGCATGTGCGTGATCGCCTCTATCCAATCCTGCCGAAATGGGAGCACATCTGCTTCTATCCGATGAACAAGAAGCGCGATCTGCAGGATAACTGGTACATGCTGACGATGGACGAGCGCCGCCAGATGATGGCCTCCCACGGCATGATCGGCCGCAAATATGCAGGCAAAATCAAGCAGATTATCGGCGGCTCTGTCGGCTTTGACGATTGGGAATGGGGTGTCACCCTGTTTGCCAATGATCCGCTGGAGTTCAAGCATATCGTGTACGAAATGCGCTTTGATGAAGTCAGCGCGCGCTTCGGCGAATTCGGCAACTTCCTCGTCGGTAACGTGCTGAACAAGGAAAAGCTGCAAAACATGCTGTCGGTCTAACGATTGGTATGCATACAAAAAGCTGTCGTCCTCTTGAAAGGGGAGACAGCTTTTTGGTTTTTAGCTTGTGGCGTTCACCCAAACGCGGGCACATGACGTTTCACATCCGGTTCGTCGTGAACAAATGTCACCTGCACCGTTCCGTACAGATCGACTGCCGCCGCATCTGCCAGTTGCTGTTGCCGCAAATCCGTCTCGCGCAGAAGCTGTTCACTTTCTTCATACAACGTGATCTCCGTTCGTTTCAGCGCGTGATGCAGTCGGCTGACATCGCGGATGGAAATGCCGAACAGGATCGCAATCGATTTGTTGGAATACATGTTGAAATTCTCAATCCATGCGCCGCTGGCGGAGAGCGCATCATTGATTTGGCTGATCACCGCATGCCTCTCATGCTTGGTGACAGCGTTTATCATCAACAGCTGGGTACCCATTACGATCACCTCGAAATATATGGTACTTGCCGATTCAACTGACGGGCAAAGTTCTGCAAAAGTGATTGTTCCTTTTCTTACGTAAACAAATATGTACTTCCGACCATATAAACAATATAAATGAAAACGGCACCTATTACAGCATCCGAAGGCTTCACCCATTTGGTCAGCAGATAAATGGAGCTAATGAAAATCACTGCCCCAAAAGCCCCGATAATCGCGTTTCTCTGTGTAATTCGAAAATCGCCAATGCTCATATTTTTGCTTTGCAAGCTGACATTGATCAATGTCATTATGGGGAGCAATGTAATAATGCCGGACAAAAACAAGTATTTCGATTTGCTTAGAAGCGATGCGCATACCAAAATGGTTCCACCGATAATAAACTGCAAAATATACCCCAAGATTTTCCCACCTGACTGATGACGATCTATAGATGTAAAGTCATATCTATTTTTATAGTATAAGTAAACTTTTGTGTAAAGAGTTTTTCTTCAACGAACCGATTCGATTGTATAGTAAAAAGAGGAAAGCAGGAACCTGTGTTTTCGTTCCTGCTTTCCTCTTTCATTTAGGGCTGATTTTTTCACCCGATCCTAGTCAAATCGAAACCCTTGCTCCTCCAAAAAGCTGTGCATGTGGGCACGGGAATGCTTGCTGAACTTATCTGCCATTTCCTTCGACCAGGTGGTGTCTTTTTGTCGTTTATGATAATACTCGTGCATGACTTCGTCGTAGTGCTCAATCCCGTCTGAAACATGAGCGGCATCATACACATTGTGGTGGAAGACAGCGGTAGAATCCAGACGGGGACGGATCGAAGGTTCCTGATCCGGTACGCCGACACACATGCCAAAAACCGGGTAAACCAGTTCAGGGAGGTGCAGTAAATTGACTACTTCCCGTGGATTGTTGCGGATGCCGCCGATATAGACGATGCCCAATCCCATCGATTCAGCAGCCAAGGCCGCATTTTGTGCCGCAAGTGCCACATCGACGGTGGACACGATGAAATTTTCCATGGTGGGTATGTATGCGGTCGTGGAATCCCGCAGCTCGCATGCTTTTTGGGAGCGATGCAAATCAGCGCACCAGACAAGAAACAGCGGACATTGCTCCACATACGCCTGGTTGCCGGTGAGTACGGCCAACTGTTGCTTCAATGCTGCATCGGTCACACCCACTACGCTGTAAGCTTGTACGTTGCTGGAAGTGGCAGCCGATTGGGCGCAGGAAATGATCGTGTTGATTTGGGTGTCTGTCAGCGGCGTTTCCTTGAATTTGCGAATGGAACGGTGGCTGCGAATGGTGTCAATGACCTGATTCATCTGATTCCTCCAATTGTCGTCTTTGCTGGTAGCTTCTACAACGATCAGCTTACCACGACAGCAAGACCTGCATCCACTATGCAAACTGAGCGAAGTATTTTTCGTACCGAACCATTCTTTTTGCAGATACGCTCCCCCCAGATAAAAAGGAAACAATTGTTACGGATTTCCGAACTCCCCCTTGCCTGTGATTACAATCACACGTCTTTTCCCGCCGATCCATTATGCTCAAAACAGGTTTACGCATTTGATGCATAGGAGGGACTTGAATATGTTCTGTTATCAATGTGAACAAACCCCGACAGGCGGCTGCAAGGTCATTGGCGTATGCGGGAAAACGGAGGAATTGGCGAGCATTCAGGACACGATCATTTTCGGACTGAAAGGGATCGCCGCCTACGCGACGCATGCCCGTCAGCTTGGCTACATCGATCCCGAGGTCGATGGCATTACCCAGGAAGCGCTGTACTTCACCTTGACGAACGTAAACTTCAATCTAGAAGAGCATCTGCAGATGGCGATGAAAGTAGGGACAGCAGCGATCAAGGTGATGGATCTGCTGGACAAGGCCCATACCGACCGTTTCGGTATTCCGCAGCCTGTGCAAGTCTCGCAAAACAAGATTGAAGGCAAGTGCATCATCGTGACGGGACATAATCTGTTTGCACTTGAAGAACTGCTCAAGCAGACGGAAGGGAAGGGCATCAATGTCTATACCCATTCGGAAATGCTGCCCGCACACGGCTACCCCGCATTGAAAAAATACGCACACTTGAAGGGAAATATCGGCAAAGCCTGGTATGACCAGCGCCGCCTGTTCGAAGAGTTTCCCGGTGCGATTCTGGCAACGACCAACTGCGTCATGCCGATCAAGGGAACATATGCAGACCGCTTCTTCTCCTATGACATCACAGGGCTTGAAGGTGTTACGAAAGTAGAAAACGATGACTTCACCGCATTGATCCAAAAAGCGCTCTCTTTGCCGGAAGCAAACTTGGACTCGTCGCAAACGCTGTCCACCGGCTTCCACCACGAAACGGTGCTGGGCATTGCGCCTGAAATTATCGATGCCGTCAAAGCAGGAAAAATCAAGCGCTTCTTCGTTATCGCCGGCTGCGATGCGCCTGGCAAAGCAGGGGATTACTACCGTGAGCTGGCAACCTCACTGCCGCCGGAAACGGTCATTCTCACCACATCCTGCGGAAAATTCCGCTTCAACGATGTCGATTACGGCACTGTGCCAGGAACGAACATCCCGCGCTACATCGACCTTGGACAGTGCAACAACTCCGGTTCGACGGTCAAAATTGCCATGGCGTTGGCGGACGCGTTCGGCTGTACGGTGCAGGAGCTGCCTGTCAGCATCGTGCTCTCCTGGTTTGAGCAAAAGGCGGTGGCGATTTTGCTCGGATTGTTCAGCCTCGGCATCAAGGACATTCGCATCGGGCCGAAGCTGCCGGAATTTATTCAGCCGGGCGTGCTGAGCGTGCTGCAGGATTTGTTCAACATCCGCCTGATCGGTGATGCGCAGGAGGATATGAAAGAAATGCTTGGGGTTGTTTCATAAATACATG
>JBLNEJ010000211.1:0-25346 GCA_050262535.1 Clostridia bacterium | reverse complement strand
CTCCTGATGATGGGCCAGACACCAGGCAGCCATGATGGAACCACCGCGTGAAACGATGCCGGTTACCCGTTTGGCGGTCAGATGAATATGGCGCAGCAGCACTCCGGCATGGATCGTAAAGTAATCCACGCCCTGCTCCGCCTGCTCGATCAATGTGTCGCGGTATATTTCCCAGCTCAGGTTTTCCACCACGCCGTTGACCTTCTCCAGTGCCTGATAGATGGGGACCGTTCCGACAGGCACAGGCGAATTGCGAATGATCCATTCGCGCGTCTCGTGAATGTTTTTGCCCGTCGACAGGTCCATGATCGTATCGGCCCCCCAATAGGTGGCCCAGACCATTTTTTCCACCTCTTCCTCAATCGAGGAGGTCACCGCCGAATTGCCGATATTGGCATTGATTTTCACATGGAAATGACGGCCGATAATCATCGGTTCGCTCTCCGGGTGATTGATGTTGGCCGGAATGATCGCCCGTCCGGCGGCCACTTCCTGGCGAACAAATTCAGGCGCAACCCCTTCCCGGATTGCGATGAATTCCATCTCCGGCGTAATGATGCCGTTTCGTGCATAGTGAAGCTGCGTTACGTTTCGCCCCGTCTTGGCACGATATGCCATTCCCCGTTGTCCCGCGTATTCCTCCACGTCCCCGCGCTCACGAATCCAGCCGTTGCGCAGCGGCGCAAGTCCCTTGTGGATGTTCACCTCAACCGCTGTGTCCGTGTAAACACCGCTCGTATCGTACAGTTGGACCGGTTCATTGGCTTTTTGCTCACCTGCCATCGTTTTGGTTGTCTGGAGGGATACCTGCCGCATCGGCACGCGAATGTCGGGACGACTGCCTGCTATGTACACTTTTTTGCTTGCCGGATAGCTGCGTGGAGTGGCTACCTGAAGATTGGATTGCTCGTTCTGCATAAAAAAATCCCCCTCTGAGTTTTTTGGCGGATTGCTCAGACGGAGGACTGGTTCGGCGTATGCTGTGTTTGCTGGCTGCGGGAAAAAGCCGACTGCTTTTCCGCAAAAAAACCGCTTGCCTTAAAGAAGAAAGGCGAAAGCGGTCCCGCAAGCATACGCATGGTATGTATGTACGTTCCTCCGCTGGCATTATCCAGTTCAGGTTTGACGGTCGATGACAGAATAGCCATCCTCTCAGCCTGGTTCGCCCAAGCTCCCGTGTTCGTGATCATGAAATTGACTACACCTTACCACAGCTTTCCAAACGATTGCAACTGTGAATTTTTACTCTTTACACGCAAAGCTTGCGTGGTATAATGATCACAATTTCATTACGAATAATCGCTAGGGGGGCCCTACTACCGGGCTGAGATGGAACGAATCTGTTCTGGACCCTTACTACCTGATCTGGATCATACCAGCGTAGGGAAGCGTGGCCGTCACACCATTTTTGCTGCTCCAAAAATGGTTCTGTGGACATCAACCGCCGCTTCCTCATACGGGAAGCGGTTTTTTCGTGTCTAGGAGGGGCATGGGATGGAAGTTGTCAAAGCACTGACGATCGCCGGCTCGGACAGCGGCGGCGGCGCAGGCATTCAGGCTGATCTCAAAACGTTTCAGGAGCTGTCGGTTTACGGAATGTCCGCATTGACCGCAATTACCGCTCAGAACACGTTGGGCGTATCCGCCATTTATCCGCTCCCACCAGAAGCGGTTGCTGCGCAAATTGATGCCGTCGCACAAGATTTACCTCCCGAAGCGTGCAAGACCGGGATGCTGTTTGACCGCCACATTATCGCCGTTGTAGCGCAAAAATCAAGGCAATACGGCTGGAAAAAGCTCGTCGTCGACCCGGTGATGGTGGCAAAGGGCGGTTCACCGCTGTTGAAACAGGACGATATTGATGCACTCAAAACCACTTTGCTCCCGGTTGCCTATCTGCTGACTCCCAATCTGCCGGAAGCTGAGGTGCTGACAGGCTTGTCGATCACCAACCGGGAGAAGCGGAAGGAAGCAGCGAGAATACTGGCTTCCCTGGGCCCGCGCTACGTGCTGTTGAAGGGTGGTCATGCTGAGGAGGAGGCCAGCTCCGTTGACTTGCTGTTTGATGGTGCCGGGTTTACCGAATTTTCCGCTCCACGCATTGCCACACGCCATACACACGGCACCGGCTGCACGTTCTCCGCAGCCATCACTGCCGCGCTTGCCCAAGGAAAAACCGCTGGGGATGCGGTAGCGCTGGGCAAGCGGTTTATTCAAGCTGCGATTGAGACACCGCTTGGCATCGGCGGGGGGCATGGTCCTACCAATCACTGGGCGTATCGGAGGCAACGATGATGCTCAAGCCGCATTGGGGAAAAACGCTTGACCTCGTCAGACAACACCGCCCGGTCATCCATCACATCATGAATCAGGTCACCATGTCGTTTGGCGCGAATGGAGTCCTGGCCTTGGGCGGTCGCCCGATGATGGCCCGCCATCCGCTTGAAGTGGCAGAAGCGGTCAATCAAGCCGATGCTTTGGTTTTGAACCTTGGTACACCCGCCCCTGAGACGATCAATGCGATGATGATCGCGGGGCATATCGCACGCAAGAAAGGCATTCCGATTGTTTTCGATCCGGTCGGCGTCGGCTTATCGACCTTTCGGTTGGAAGCCGCCCGCTTGCTGCTGACCGAGCTTTCCCCTGACGCCATTTGCGGCAATGCGGCAGAGCTTGCTTTCTTGCTTCAGCCAATTTGGCATGGAAAAGGAATCGACGCCGTGCAGACAGGTCTGGAGCCAGTCGAGATAGTTGCTCACGTATCCAGGCATTATGGCACGATTTCCGTTCTGACCGGACAAACAGATGTCGTTTGCCACGCTGGGATTATTGCGATCAGCGAGCATGGCGATGAATGGCTGACTCGCGTGACCGGTACAGGCTGTCTTGCTACCTCGCTCGTTGCCTTGTTTCTAGCAGCAGCCAGGAAAGATCAGCAGCATGGGCAACATCACCAGCTTGATTGGGAAGCTGCGGTTGCTTCGATTTGCACGTTGGGGATTGCCGCTGAGGAAGCGCGTCAAACAGCCAAAGGACCGGGCAGCTTCCAGAGCGGACTGCTTGATGCGCTGTACACGCTTGATGCTGATTACCTGACTGATCGTGCGGTGGTTCGGATTGCAGTCACTGAAGAAAGGAGTCCGGGATGAAATATCATCTTCCGCTGTATCTTGTCATGGGAAGCAACAACTGCGGCAACATGCGCCCCGAGGAGGTGTTGCGCGAAGCAATCATTGGGGGCATTACGCTGTTTCAATTCAGAGAAAAAGGAACCGGGGCACTTATGGGCTCTGCCAAAAAGCAGTTGGCAACCCAGCTTTTGACGATTTGCCGCAAGCATGGCATTCCGTTCATCGTCAATGACGATATCGAGCTTATGCTGGAGCTGGATGCGGACGGCATTCATATCGGGCAGGAGGATGCTTCTGCCAGCTCGGTCCGCCAGCGTATCGGCAGCAAAATTCTCGGCGTTTCCGCCCACAATCTGGAGGAAGCCCGCATGGCCGTCGCGAACGGTGCCGACTATTTGGGCGTTGGTCCGATGTATATGACGTATACGAAAAGGGATATACGCGAGGTGCAGGGACCATCGGTGATTCGTGAAATGAGGGAAAGCGGGATGACGTGTCCCATCGTCGGGATTGGCGGAATTTCGGTGGAGAATGCAGCAGATGTCATCCGGGCCGGTGCGGACGGTGTGGCCGTCATTTCGGCCATTTCCCAAGCTGCATCCCCGCGGGAAGCGACTCAAGCCTTGCGTCAGGAGGTGCACAACAAATGAATTCAACGAACATGTTAACCAAAATGGCCGTACTCGTTGCCATTGGCACCGTCAGCTCCCATCTTCTCTCGATTCCGGCCGGAATTGCCAAAGCTTTTCCGATTCAGCATGCCATTAACGTGATTGCAGCGGTTCTTTTGGGTCCTGTCCCGGCGGTCATCGTTGCTTTTGCCATCGCACTTTTGCGCAATCTGCTTGGAGTCGGCACATTGCTTGCGTTTCCTGGCGGGATGATCGGCGCGTTGCTTGCTGGCTTACTCTATCAGCGGCTTAGGCGAAACTGGAGTGCCGCTGTTGGCGAAGTCATCGGTACGGGTGTCATCGGTTCGCTTGCTGCCGTACCCTTTGCCATGCTGTTTATGGGGAAAGCGGTTGGTGTTTTTGCCTTTCTACCTGCGTTTTTGGTGAGCACGCTTTCCGGCGCAGTCATTGGATGGTTTGTCGTCGGATTGCTGCAAAAAAGCGGGCTATCCCCCAATCGATCTGCATAAGAAAAACTTCATTCAGAAGTCCTTTCAAAGAAGCTGGTTCTTCTTTCAGTGGAAGTTTTTACCGCAACAAATGCCGGAAGCTACGCTGAGGTACCCTGTCTTGCGCTCCAGAATTTATAAGCGCACGCACTTATAAATTCTTATACGTTAAAAAAATACCAGACTGTCCGCTTGGCGACAGCCTGGTATTTTTTTTGTCTGACCTACTTTCCTTCCCGTACATGACGGCCGGACGCGGAAATGGTGCCAGCAACGATTTTTTGAATCACGTCAATCAACAGCTTGTGCTCCTCCGCGTGAATACGCGATGCAAGCGTATCATGTGTATCATCCTGCTCAACCGCAACAGGCACCTGTGCGATGATCGGCCCTGTATCAAGCCCCGCATCAACGAAATGAACCGTGACGCCTGTCACTTTCACACCGTATTCCAGCGCTTGCCCGATCGCATCCTTGCCTGTAAATGCTGGCAGCAAAGATGGATGCAAGTTGATGATTTTTCCCTCATAGGAGGACAGCAAGACATCGCCAACCAACCGCATATAGCCTGCCAAAACGACCAGATCGATGTTGATCTCGCGAAGCTTCTCCACAATTACAGTCTCAAACGCAGCCTTGTCCGCAAAAGCTTTTGGATCAAACGGATAGGTCGGCACGCCGAGTCGCGCTGCCCGCTCCAGTACATACGCATTCGGTTTGTCGCAAATAAGAAGCGCAACCTCGGCGCCCGTCAAGCGTCCATCGTGGATCGCTTGGACAATCGCCTCAAAGTTGGAGCCGCTCCCCGAGGCAAAGACGGCCAGCTTTTTCACCATGCCACCCCGCTGTAGCGCACCTCGCGTTCTCCCGCTTCGATCGAACCGAGGCGGTAAGCCGCTTCACCCATTTCCTTCAATGCGTTCAGGACAGCCTCTGCCTCATCCTGCTTCACGACGAGAACCATCCCGATGCCCATGTTGAAGGTACGGAACATGTCCGGTTTGGAGACATTTCCTAACCGTTCAACCATGTTGAAAATCGGCAAAATCGGCCATGTACCGTATTCAATTACCGCTTGTGTGCCTTCTGGCAGCACGCGTGGAATGTTTTCTGTAAAACCGCCGCCGGTAATATGCGCCATCGCCTTGATTTCAAAGCGTTCCATCAGGGCAAGCATCGTTTTCACATAGATGCGGGTCGGCGTAAGCAGCTCGTCGCCCAACGTTTTGCCCAGCTCATCGACATGCTGCTGAAGAGACATTCCGTTGTCAGCCAGCAGTACCTTGCGCACGAGCGAAAAGCCGTTGCTGTGCACGCCGCTGGACGGTAGTCCGATCAGAACGTCGCCTGCTGCTACTGTTTTGCCGGTAATCAGCTTGTCTTCGTCTGCTACTCCAACCGTAAATCCAGCGATATCGTACTCGCCTTCAGCATACATCCCCGGCATTTCTGCCGTCTCGCCGCCGATCAGTGAGCAGCCTGCTTGAGAACAGCCGTCAGCAATTCCTTTGACAATCGCTTCGATTTTTTCCGGAATGACTTTGTCGCATGCCAGATAGTCGAGGAAAAACAGCGGTTCTGCCCCTTGTACGACAACGTCATTGACACACATCGCCACCGCGTCGATACCAATGGTGTCATGTTTATCCATCATGAAGGCAATTTTCAGCTTCGTGCCGACTCCGTCTGTACCGGAGACGAGCACTGGTTTTTGATACTTGCCTGTATTGAGCTTGAACAAAGCACCGAATCCGCCAAGATCGGTCATGACCTCCGGGCGGAACGTGCGCTTGACATGCTTTTTCATTCGTTCGACGGCTTCGTTGCCCGCCGCAATATCGACGCCAGCCTGTTTGTATGCGTCACTCATCTCTACCGTTCTCCCCCTTTTAACACTTCGTAATCGGCAGAGCCGAATCGAACTCGATTTCCGTCGGATACTTGCCGGTGAAGCAAGCGAGGCAATGTCCGCGATCCGGACCGTCATCGGTACGTCCAATCGCTTCGATCATGCCTTCGACGCTGATGTATGCGAGCGAATCAGCCCCGATATATTCGCGAATCTCTTCAATCGATTGCGTCGTGGCAATCAGCTCTTCACGAGTCGAGGTATCGATTCCATAGAAGCACGGGTTCATGATTGGTGGAGCACTGATGCGCACATGGACTTCCTTCGCTCCTGCTTCGCGCAGCATGCGAACAATCCGGCTGCTTGTCGTCCCGCGAACAAGCGAATCGTCGATCATGACGACGCGCTTGCCTTCCACCACTTTGCGGACAGCAGAGAGCTTCAGATGAACGCCGCGTTCACGCAGCTCTTGCGTCGGTTGAATGAATGTGCGGCCGACATAGCGGTTTTTGATCAAACCAAGCTCATAGGGGATACCAGACGCTTCGGCATAGCCGATTGCAGCGGAGATACCCGAATCCGGCACGCCTGTTACGACATCCGCTTCAACGGGCGCTTCCATTGCCATCTGTTTGCCCAAACGCTTGCGGGCCATATGCACATTAATACCGTCGATGTCGCTGTCCGGACGGGCAAAGTAAATGTATTCAAACGTGCAGATCGAACGTGCTGTTTTCTCTGCGAATTTGCTCGTTTTCACGCCTGTTTCATCCACGACGATCAGCTCGCCTGGTTCCACTTCACGCCAGTAGTTCGCACCGATAATATCGAATGCGCATGTTTCGGATGCCACGCAAATCGAGCCATCGTCCATTTTGCCCAAGGAAAGCGGACGCAGACCGTTTGGATCGAGCGCGATCACGAGTTGTTTTTCGTTCATGACCAACAGAGCGTATGCCCCTTTGATATGCTGAAGGGCATCGTGGACTGCATTTGGCAAATCTTTGTTTTGCGAACGTGCGATCAGGTGAGCGATTACTTCCGTATCACTTGTCGTTTGAAAAATCGAGCCCATTTCCTCCAGCTCTTTACGCAGAACAGCCGCATTCACCAGGTTGCCGTTGTGTGCGACAGCCATGCTGCCTTGCGCATAGCGGAAAAAGAGCGGTTGCGCGTTTTCGATTTTGCTCGAACCCGCAGTGGTATAGCGAGTATGGCCGATGGCGATATGCCCTCTGAATTTCTCCAAGTCCCCTTTGCCAAACGCTTCGGAGACCAAGCCCATCCCGCGATGCTTATACCACTTCTCACCGTCGGAAGCGCACATACCAGCGCTTTCCTGTCCACGGTGTTGAAGGGCATGCAGCCCCATGTAGGTTAACGGGGCTGCATTTTCATGATCATAGATGCCAAAAACGCCGCATTCTTCGTTTAACTTGTCCCAAATTACTTTATCAAACATGGAATCGCATCCCTCCAAGCTGCTTTCAGCAGAGCGACTGAGGCATTGACAGCTGCCTGATCGTTGATCGTAATCTTCAATTCGTTGCCACCCGTAGTACCGATTGCAGCAGCAGGTACGCCGCTTTCTTTGGCCAGTGCGAGAACGGCTTGTGCCTGATCCGCCTTGACGCTGAGCAGGATACGCGATTGCGATTCGCTGAACAGAACGACATCGTCGCGCAGGTCGGTTACAAGCGATACGCTCGCACCGATTTCTTTGCCAAAGCATGATTCTGCCAACGCTACAGCCAGACCACCTTCGGAAAGGTCATGTGCCGATTGTACCAGTCCTTTGCGGATTGCATCCAGAACCAGTTTTTGCACAGCTGCTTCTTTAGCCAGATCGATTTGCGGCGGACGTCCAGCGATTTTGCCAAGAGCCAGCTTTTGGTATTCGCTACCGCCCAGCTCGCCATAGGTGTCGCCCAGCAGGATGATCGCATCCCCCGCTTGTTTGAAATCTTGCGTCGTAATATGGTCAACGTCGTGGATCAAGCCGACCATCCCTACGGTTGGTGTCGGATAGATCGCATCGCCGCTTCGTTCGTTGTAAAATGATACGTTACCGCCGATAACCGGTGTTTCCAGTGCGCGGCACGCATCGGACATCCCTTCTGCCGATTTCTCGAACTGCCAGAACACTTCTGGTTTTTCCGGGCTGCCAAAGTTGAGGCAGTCGGTGATCGCCAGCGGCTCAGCACCGGAGCAGACCACGTTGCGCGCCGATTCAGCTACAGCAATCGCGCCGCCTACCTGCGGATCGAGATACACATAGCGTGCGTTGCAGTCGGTCGTCATCGCAAGCGCCTTGCGTGTGCCGCGAATCATCACAACCGCAGCATCGGAGCCTGGTTTTACCGAAGTTCCGGCACGGACGATATGGTCGTACTGCTCATATACCCAACGTTTGCTGGCAACCGTAGGCTGCTGCAAAACAGTTTTCAACGTTTCATTCAGATCAGCCGGTTGCGGCAGATCGGTTGTATCGACATTTGCGTTTGCTTCATAGTAAGCAGGTACAGCGGACGGCTTGTTGTATACAGGCGCATCCTCTGCCAGACTGTCTACCGGCACGTCGCACACGACTTCGCCTTTGTGCAGCAGGCGCAGCTTGCCGTCCTCGGTTACGCGACCGACAACAGCAGAGTGAAGACCCCATTTGTCAAAAATCGCTTTGACTTCTGCTTCGCGGCCTTTTTCGACGACGACGAGCATCCGCTCCTGCGATTCGGAGAGCATCATTTCATACGCGCTCATGCCTTTTTCACGCTGCGGTACGAGGTCGAGGTTCATCTCGATCCCGTTGCCCGCTTTGGAAGCCATCTCGGCGGAGGAAGAGGTGAGACCTGCAGCACCCATGTCCTGAATCCCTACGACTGCACCAGATTTGATCAGCTCCAGGCATGCTTCGAGCAGCAGTTTTTCCATGAACGGGTCGCCCACTTGAACGGCTGGGCGCTTTTTCTCGGATTCCTCGGTCAGCTCCTCGGAAGCGAAGGTCGCACCGTGAATACCGTCGCGGCCAGTGCTTGCTCCGACGTAAATGACCGGGTTGCCGATCCCTTTGGCCACGCCTTTTTGAATTTCATCGTGATTGATCAAGCCTACGCACATCGCGTTGACGAGCGGGTTTCCTTCATAGGTCGGATCGAAGCAAACCTCTCCGCCTACCGTAGGAATCCCGATGCAGTTGCCGTAGCCCGCGATCCCGGCTACCACGTTTTCGAACAAATATTTAACACGAGGCGATTGCAGCTCGCCAAAACGAAGCGAGTTGAGCATCGCGATCGGACGTGCACCCATGGAGAATACGTCACGAATGATCCCGCCAACACCTGTTGCCGCACCTTGGTATGGTTCAATCGCCGATGGATGGTTGTGGCTTTCGATTTTGAAAACAACGGCCTGGTTGTCGCCGATGTCGACGATTCCGGCACCTTCACCCGGACCTTGCAGTACGCGTGGACCCTTGGTCGGGAATTTGCGCAGCACAGGCTTGGAATTTTTGTAGGAACAATGCTCGGACCACATGACGCTGTACAGCCCTGTTTCGGTCCAGTTCGGTTGGCGGCCCAAAAGCTCCACCACACGCTGATATTCTTCATCGGTTAGACCGATTTCGCGATAGATGCGCTGCTCAGCGATTTGCGCTGCAGTAGGTTCTTTATGCTGTGACACCGTTACGTTCCCTCCAAGTCTTCAAAATCGAGGTAAAGATGCGTTTGCCATCATCAGAGGTCATCCACTCGTGGACGGCGCGCTCCGGATGGGGCATCATGCCCAGCACGTTGCCTCGTTCGTTAATAATTCCTGCAATATCGTCAATTGAGCCGTTCGGATTCTCGCCTTCGTAGCGGAACACGATTTGGCCGTTTTCTTGCAATTGTTTCAGCGTTGCTTCATCACAGTAGTAGTTGCCTTCACCGTGGGCGATTGGAATATCAATAACTTCATCCTGCCCATAGTCCTGTGTAAAGGCGGTATTGTTGCTCGCTACGCGCAGCTTGGACAGCGTACAACGGAATTTGAGCGAACGGTTGCGCAACAGTGCGCCTGGCAACAGCCCTGCTTCGGTCAAAATTTGGAAGCCGTTGCACACGCCCATGACCAGCTTGCCTTCCTCGGCAGCCTTGATCACCTGCTCCATCACCGGAGAAAAACGGGCAACCGCGCCACAGCGCAGGTAGTCGCCAAACGAGAATCCGCCTGGCAGCAGGATAATGTCATAGTTGGACAAATCGTTTTCAGTGTGGAACACATAGTCTACAGGAACGCCCATAATATCTTCTACGGCGTTATACATGTCCACGTCGGCATTGGAGCCGGGAAACATAATAACTGCTACACGCATGTTCAGCCCTCCACAATCTCGAAGCGGTAATCTTCGATGACGGTATTTGCCAACAGCTTTTCGCACATCTCCTTCACGCGCTCTTCAGCTTGTGCTTTGTCTTCTGTATCGAGCATCACTTCGAGATATTTCCCGATGCGCACCTCGTTTACTTCATCGAATCCAAGTGAGTGCAGGGCTCCTTTTACAGCATGTCCTTGTGGGTCCAGGACGCTTTCACGCAGGGTTACAAATACGATCGCTTTACGCATGTTCTTTTCCTCCTATACGGCGCAACATTTCTTGATAAGCTTCTTCTACATTTCCCAAATCACGGCGGAAACGGTCTTTATCGAGTTTTTCTTTTGTCTCGGCATCCCAGAAACGGCATGTATCCGGGGAAATTTCATCAGCCAGCAGGATGGTACCATCCGGTGTGCGGCCGAATTCCAGTTTGAAGTCAATCAGCATAACGTTGCGCTCTGCCAGATACGGGCGCAGCACGTCATTTACTTTCAATGCCATCGATTCGATCAGCTGCACATCGCTTTCGCTGGCAACCTTCAGCATTTTAATATGAGCGTTGGTGATCAGCGGATCTCCCAATGCGTCATCCTTGTAATAAAACTCAACAATCGGCTGCGACAGCACGGTGCCTTCTTCAATCCCTAACCGTTTGGATAGCGATCCGGCGGCCACGTTGCGAACGACAACCTCCAATGGAATAATTTCAACACGGCGGACCAGCTGCTCATGATTCGACAACTGCTCGACAAAGTGATTTTCGATTCCGTTTTCTTTCAACATCGTGAAGAAGATGGAGCTGATGCGGTTGTTCAATTCACCTTTTCCTGTGATTGTTCCCTTTTTTTCGCCATTGAACGCAGTGGCATCATCTTTATACTCAATCCAGTACACGTCGGGGTTGGAAGTACGATAAACCCGCTTTGCTTTGCCTTCATAGAGTTGTTCTTGTTTTTCCACTGTGAAGTCTCCTTCGCACGATTTATTGTTCGGATTTTACACCATATCACGAACATTACATTTTGATTAAACCATAAACATACGCATTTTTCAACGAAAAAAGGGAATTTGAAGCTCGACAAATGTTCGTGTTTTACCGAAAAACGTCACCAAGTCGTAGCATTCCGCTACTTGTGATACACTAACCACGTATCTACCAATTTCTTCAACAGATTGTGAAGGGGGAACGAGCATGATTCCTTTTAAGATTTCCTTTCCCACTCAAATCATATTTGGCAACGGTGAAGCCAGCAAAATTGGCTCAGAAGCAGCTAAGCTGGGAAAAAAAGCACTGCTTGTAACAGGTGGTCGAGCCGTGAAAGCGGCAGGCATTCTTGAGCAAGCCACCCGTTATCTTCACGAAGCAAACATGGAGTTCGTATTGTACGACAAAATTGAGCCAAACCCCCGAACGACATCTGTGGACGCTGGCGCAGCGTTGGCCCGCGAGCACGGCTGCGACCTGGTCCTCGCGCTCGGGGGCGGTTCCGTCATGGACGCGGCAAAAGCCATCGCAACCACCGCTCTCTCGGGGCGTCCAATCTACGATTACATGCGGGGCAATCCGAGCGGGATGTGGAAGCAGCTGCAGCCGATCACAGAAGCATTGCCGTTATTGGCAGTACCGACGGTAGCCGCAACCGGGTCGGAAGCCAATGGCGGCGCCGTCCTGACGCATTGGGACACGCACGAAAAATCATCCATCAGCGGTCCGGCCCTTTATCCGAAAACGGCCATTCTCGATCCGACGCTGACCTACACCGTTCCGGAAAGAGTGACAGCAGAATCCTCTGCCGATATTTTTTCCCATCTGTTCGAAGCTTATCTCATCAGCAAGCCCGGCACCCACGTGCAGGATGGATTTACCGAGTCCTTGATCCGGCAGGTAGTCGCTTTCTCTACGCTTGCGATGGAGGAGCCTCGGCATGCGGAAGCGCGAGCAGCCCTGCTGTGGACTAGTACGTTGGCCATCAGCCCGTTCACACTGGAAGGCCGAGGCGCCGGCTATCCACTGCATCAGCTGGAGCACCCGCTAAGCGGCTTTTACGACATGTCTCACGGACGCGGTCTTGCCATCCTGTCTCTTCCCTACTTCAGACAAGTCATCGCACAGGACCGACCTGAACGGCTGGCGCGGATGGGCCGACTATGCTTCGGCGTTACGCTCCCGGATGACAAGGAAGCTGCCCTTGCGACAATCGATGCGATAGCCGCCTGGTATGCACGCCTCGGTATCACTGAAACGCTGGCCGATTTCGGAATTGCTCGTGAGGCACTCGCAACGCTTTCGCGGGAAACAATCCGCATCGGTGGGCGGGGCCAGGATCATATTCTCAGCTCGCGCCCACTTGCCTACGCGGATGTGCTTGCAATCTATGAGGCATGCTATTAAACTTCAAATTGAAAAGGGAATTTTTATAATAAAATAAAATTTATTGAGAGGATGAGAATGATGGACCCACGCATTAATGAATTAGCCAGCCGCTTGATCCGTTACTCGCTCAATCTGCAACCAGGTGAAAAAGTATTGATCGAAAATATCGGTCTGCAACCGGAAATGGTGCGCGCATTGGTTCGCGAAACGTTTGCTGTTGGCGCTCTGCCGCTTGTCACGCTGAAAGACCAGCAGGTGATGCGTGCAATGATTCAGGGTACAAGTGAAGAGCATATGGCGCTGATGGCCAAGCATGAGCTGTCCCGCATGCAGGATGTCGATGCCTATGTTGCAGTACGCGCCTACGAAAATATCAACGAGTACTCCGACATTCCCGAAGAAAAGATGGGCCTCTACTCCCGTATCTTCTATAAAACGGTTCATTTCGGCGATCGCATCCCGAACAAGCGCTGGGTTGTTCTCCGCTACCCGAACCACTCGATGGCACAGCTGTCAAACATGAGCCTGGAAAGCTTTGAAAGCTTCTATTTCAACGTCTGCAACCTGGACTACGCGAAAATGTCCAAAGCGATGGACCCGCTGGTCGAGCTGATGAACAACACAGACCGCGTCCATATCAAAGCACCGGGAACCGACCTGCGCTTCTCGATCAAAGGAATCCCGGCGGTCAAATGCGATGGACATCGCAATATCCCGGACGGCGAGGTATACACCTCCCCTGTAATCGATTCGGTAGAAGGGACGATCTCATACAACGCCGCGTCCAACTACCACAGCACTTCGTTTACCGACATCAAGTTCACCTTCTCCAAAGGCAAAATCGTCGAGGCGACCAGCAGCAACACCAAGCTGATCAACGAAATTCTCGACACGGATGAAGGGGCTCGCTATATCGGGGAATTCGCCATCGGAATTAACCCGCACATCTTGCACCCGATGCAGGACATCCTGTTTGATGAAAAAATCGCCGGCAGCTTCCACTTCACGCCAGGGAATGCTTACGATACAGCAGACAACGGCAACCGCTCCTCGATCCACTGGGATCTGGTGCAAATCCAGCGCCCTGAATACGGCGGCGGGGAAATCTGGTTCGATGACGTGCTGATTCGCAAGGATGGACGATTCGTGATTCCAGCATTGGAAGGATTGAATCCGGAGAAGCTGGTGTAAAAAACCAAACAGAAAAAAGCGTCTGTCCACTCCTGTGTGGCAGACGCTTTTCCTTTTCAAAGCCTCTCCTATATCTTCCGATCGCGATGCCGGTTTTTCTCCTGGTGCAAGTTCCCCTGCTTGTCCAGCGAAAAAAACAGATCGTGCTGCTCGTCCAAAATCTCGACCACCTTATCGCCTACCTTGATGATCGTCCCCTCCGCTTTTTTCACCTTGACCGATTCGCCGCTCTCCAGATACGTATGGCGACCATACGGGGTCCCGACCTCAAAAGCGTGTATGCGGCCGTTGGCGATAATCCGACCGCCCTTGATGCTGCTTTCCGCATCTTTGAACAAGCAGTTTTTGCCTGTCTTGACCTGGCAATTCATCAGTCCTTGACCCGTCACGACCAAAGACCCGTTCGTCTCCAGCTGGGATAAATTCGCGAAGCTGACGACGATATCACTTTCGTCGCAGACGCTGTTTTCAATCTGCACCTTGATTTGCCCCAAATAGTCGTAAATTTTTTGGATATCCGGCCAGCGGTTGATTCGCTGAAGCAGCTCTTTGTTGCGGAACAGCTGCAGCAGCCGCGCGAGAAGCCTGAACTCGACCGGAATCATCCGACCCGCATGTTGCAATAGCTCGCTGAATTCCTGCACAAGCACCTGCAGCGCCGGATATTGGCGTTCAATCAGCAGCCAAAAGATTTGCCCGATCGTCACGTCCATCTGCTTGCGACGCGAAAGCTCTTCTGCCGCCTTGACGTCTTGCTCGAGCTTGGCATAGAGCTTGATGATCTGCTTGATCAGGTCGTACACCTTGCTGTAGAGCAGGCCGATTTTGCCGCCGTACACCTGACTTGTCGCGGCGTGACCCTTGATGTACACGTGCTGCGAGGAGACAAGAACCGCATGATAGGCGCTGCCCATTACGGTAATGTTGCCGGTTGCTTCCACGCGCATGCCTTCCTTGACATCCCCCTGAACAAGCACATCGCCGTGGAACAGGACATTGCCCACTGACAGATCGACGTCCCCCTCCACGACGTGGACAGTCTGGATATCAAAATATTTGATTGCCTCTCCCGTCAAGGAAGGCCGTCCTGCTTTCAGCGCTTTGATCCGGCCGTCATCTGTAATCCGGACGTTGCGCCGTGCCTCGGCCTTGACCTCCGACACGTCGGGAGGGTGCACTTCATTTCCGAAAACGTTGACTCCCGGCTTCCCTTCAACCGCTTTGTGAATCATGCCGATCGTCTCATCCGCCGCTACCGATGGAATGAAGCGATGATTGCGGTAGTCCACATTTTTCTTCCAGTCATCGATCATCCGCTCCGTCGGATTTTCGAACATCATCTCGATAAAACCATCGCGTCCCCGTTCAACCGGTGTACCCTCGGCAATTACCGTCGGGCTGCCATCTTGCTGATCCAGCGCTCTGGTAATCGCCGCTTCATCGATTGGCACCTGAATGCCGAGCTGTCGTGCCTCCTGCAGCACCTGCGCCTTGATCGGCTCAGTGCGTGTGAGCGGAATGTGCTCGACCAGCGGCACGTAGAAAAAAGCAGGTGGGCTTTCCTTCAAAACGATTTCGGTCATTCGTTCGCGAAAAAGATGCAGTCGCACCTTCATGGAGTCAGACGATACCGACAGCTGGTATGGTTTGTCCCGTACCATCTGAACCTCGATCCGGTCAGCGGCCGAAACCTCCATCGGCTTTGTAGCAACCGTGTCGTTTACACGAATCTCCACTGGTAGGGCTGATACAAGCGACGGCTTCCGACCGCCCGGCTCGGGGTCCGTCACGACAATGCGTCCTCCCTTGCACTCAATGTACCCATCTTTGTCGTAATCGTGATGAGCCTCTTTCGTATCGGGAGCTTCCAGTTGCGCCAACAGGTTCAAAATGTCTTCATTCATTCGTTTTTCCATCATGCTTCAGTCCCTTTGTCCGACATTACAGCCTCTTATTACTGGTATCGAACTTTTTTCAGCAAACGGTGAGTCATCCGCAACAGCAAAAAGCGCCCTTGCTCCACGAATGGAAACAAGGGCGCCTGAATAGCGGTTCTTTACCTGGAATTAAGCCAGACCGACACGCTTGAAAATCGTATCGACATGCTTCAGGTGATAGGTGTAGTCGAAGCAATCATCCAGCTCTTCTTTGGTCAACAGCTCTTTCACTGTTGCATCTTCGCTGATGATGTCGCGGAACGAGCGTTGCTCTTCCCATGCCTGCATAGCGCGAGGCTGTACCGTATCGTACGCCTTTTCACGGCTCAAGCCTTTGTCGATCAACTTCAGCAGCACTTGCTGCGAGTAGATCAGACCAAACGTACGGTCCATGTTGCGCTTCATGTTTTCCGGGAAGACAGTCAGGTTCTTCACGATGTTCATGAAACGGCGCAGCATGTAGTTCAACAGCATCGTCGCATCCGGCAAGATGACGCGCTCCACGGAGGAGTGGGAGATGTCGCGTTCATGCCAGAGCGGCACGTTTTCATAAGCGGACAGCATATGGCCGCGGATCACACGGGACAGGCCGGAGATGTTCTCGCAGCCGATCGGGTTGCGCTTGTGCGGCATTGCCGAGGAACCTTTTTGGCCTTTTGCGAACGGCTCCTCCACCTCGCGCATTTCGCTCTTTTGCAAGCCGCGAATTTCCGTCGCGAACTTGTCGAGAGAGGTCGCGATCAGGGCGAGCGTCGCCATGTATTCGGCATGACGGTCGCGCTGCAGCGTTTGCGTGGAGATCGGCGCTGCTTGCAGGCCCAGCTTTTCGCAGACATACGCTTCCACAAACGGATCGATGTTCGCATACGTTCCGACCGCACCGGAGATTTTGCCGAAGGCGACTTCTTTTTTCGCATTGCGGAAACGCTCCAGGTTGCGCTTCATCTCTTCGCGCCAGAGCGCCAGCTTCAAACCGAAGGTGGTTGGCTCGGCATGGACACCGTGGGTGCGGCCCATGCATACCGTATCTTTGTATTTACGAGCCTGCTCAGTCAGGATCTCGATGAATTCTTCCAAATCCTTCTCCAGGATCGTGTTTGCTTGCAGCAGCAGATAGGAGAGGGCTGTATCGACAACGTCGGTAGAGGTTAGCCCGTAGTGAACCCATTTTTTCTCGTCACCGCTCAGCGTTTCCGAAACCGCGCGTGTGAAGGCAACTACATCGTGACGCGTTTCTTCTTCGATCTGATAAATCCGTTCCACATTAAAACTCGCATTCTCACGCAGCTTGGCAACATCCTCGGCCGGAATAACACCCAGCTTGGACCATGCTTCACATGCGAGAATTTCCACTTCCAGCCATGCTTTGAATTTGTTTTCTTCCGTCCAAATGGCGCGCATTTCAGGACGCGAATAACGTTCGATCATGTTTATTCCTCCACTCGATCCCAAATCTTGAGTTTATCGACAAGCTCCATAGCCTCTTCCACACTGTCCGCGAGCACGTTCAAATGGCCCATTTTCCGTTTGACCTTGCTCTCGCTTTTTCCATATAGGTGCAGCTTGCACGTTGGCGGCAGCTCCTCCACCTTATCCAAAACCGGCTGCACATGCTCACCCAAAATGTTGATCATGACCACAGGGCTCAGCAGTTTGGTCGAGCCGAGCGGCAGATTGCAAACCGCGCGCACATGCTGTTCAAACTGCGAGGTCACACACGCATCCATCGTATAGTGCCCGGAATTGTGAGGGCGCGGTGCCAGCTCGTTCACATATACCTGTTCATCGGCGGTCACAAACATTTCCACCGCAATCAATCCGACTACACCGAGTCGCTCCGCAATCGTGCGGGCGATTTGTTCGGCCTGCTGCTGTACATTGACGGTAGTGCGGGCAGGTACGATCGAGGCGTGCAAAATATTTTCGCGGTGAATGTTCTCCGCCATCGGGAACGTCGCCAGCTCACCGGACAAGCTGCGGGCGGCAATCACCGATACTTCCTTTTCAAACGCAATGAATTTCTCTACGATCAGTTCTGCACCCGATTGGGAGAGCAAGGCAAATGCTTTCTCCACATCATCTTGCTCGCGCAGCACGTACTGTCCTTTTCCATCATACCCGCCTGTTGCTGTTTTCATCACGGCAGGCATTCCAAGCTCATCAACCGCACGCTGCAAATCTTCGACAGTCGCTACCACGCGAAACGGTGCTACCGGAATGCCCAGCGATTGAATCATCGTTTTTTCACGAATGCGGTGTTGCGTGGTGCGCAACAGCTCGCTCCCCTGCGGAACAAAGGAGGTCGATTCCAGCGCTTCCGCAACCCCTGCATCAACATTTTCGAACTCATACGTAATGACATCGCTGCGCTCTGCCAGTCGGCGGGCAGCCTCTGCATCGTCAAATGAGGCAACCACCTGATCATCGCAAACTTGTCCGCATGGCGAATCAGGTGTCGGGTCCATCGTAACGAACCGATACCCCATCGCTCGTCCGGAAAGCACGATCATTCGTCCAAGCTGACCTCCACCGAGAATGCCGATGGTCGCCCCTGGCTTTATCACTTTTTGGATCATATCGGTCTTGCTCATTCCAGTTCACTATCCTTTAATACTTTATCACGAGCTGCAGTCCGGCGAGTAACAAAGCGCTCCTGAACCTCAGGATACTTAATCCCGAGAATTTGGGCGGCAAGCAAGCCGGCATTGATCGCACCTGCCTTGCCGATCGCGACGGTTGCAACCGGTACGCCGCCTGGCATTTGCACGATGGACAGAAGTGAATCCCATCCGCTCAAAACCGATGATTTCACCGGTACACCGATGACCGGAAGCTCGGTTTTGGCCGCGACCATCCCCGGCAGATGGGCAGCTCCGCCCGCTCCGGCAATGATCACTTCAATCCCGCGCGACTTGGCCGTTTCTGCATACTCAAACATAAGGTCAGGCGTCCGATGCGCCGACACCACTTTTTTCTCATAAGGCACCTGAAGCTCATCGAGAATCTGACAAGCTTCCTTCATTGTTTCCCAATCCGAGGTACTTCCCATGATTACACCAACAACAGGCCCGTTCATCATGCTTTTGCCCCTCTCTACAAGAAGTGTACAGATAGAAACCCAATCGTAAGTGTAACAAGGAGCAGCAAGAGATGTCAACTTATTTCCCGAACGTTATGATATCATCCTTTATTCAATATTCGCTTTTGGTAGTACCACAGCTCGGTTTTCCCGCAGATTCACCCAATTCTCCGCCTGTTTCTCCTTACTTCTGTCAAATCGCAGCCAGTAATCGAAATAAGGCCGGGCATCCTCCCCCGTACTTACGGTAAACGCGTTGACCACGTCATCGCCCGTCGCTTGGCCAAAGCCGTGCTTTTTGACATACTGCCTCAATGTCTCATGCACCTTTGCGGCCCCCCACTTTTCCCGCAGGTTCCACAGCGTCATTGCGCCCTGCGAATAGACAAGATCGGAATAACTGTTCCAATCGGGAAAGTCTTTCAGTGGCTGCCATGCTTTCAGCCCCATTTGCTGATAGCGTCCCACCTGATTGCTGCGGATTTTCCGGTAATCGATATACGCTTGGGAGAGCGCTGGCTCGCGGTCCTTGAGATACGACATCGTCGCGTAATCCGCCAGGCTTTCATCCACCCACGCCTCCGCTACCTCATCGTTGCCTACGAGCCCATAGAACCATTGATGTGCCGTTTCATGTGCAACGACTGCCGTTCCGATATTGTTTGCCTTTTGAAAGTAATCTCCCTGAATAAACACGATGCCTGGGTACTCCATTCCGCCAAAAAAACCGCCCGTCTTCACGACGTCGAATTCCGGGTACGGGTATTCCCCGAACTGCTCATGATAATAGCGAAGCGCGTTGACGGCAGCAGTATGCATACGCTGGGTCTGCTGCTCATCGTCCCCGGCCTGATACCACGTTTTGACCAGCGTTGCTCCTACCTTCTGTTCGAGCGGAAGATACGTGTCATCCATGATCACCATGGCAAAATCCCGCACGCGCGGCGCATGGATTTCCACGCTTTTTGATTTCACCGGACGGGTTTCCGTCATTTCCGCTGCTTGCTCATTCCCACTGGATGCTACGGAATAACCCGGAGGTACTTTTACCGTTACCTTGTAATCGGCAATATCGCTGAAAAACGGGTCCCCCACCGGATAATACGGATCGAGATGCCATCCGCGCTGATCGTTCACCGCCAAAATCGGCAGCCAGTTTCCCAGCCAGATGGCACTGCTGTTGTACGACATACGCCCTTTGTTGTTCGGGATTTTTTCCGTAAAGCGCAGCATAATCTCGACAGGCTTCCCCGCTGGTGTTTTCGTTTTGTTCCACTTCACTTCCAATACGGTGGGGTCATTTCGGTAGTAGGCGGCGTGAACCGTTTCGCCGTTCACCTGGACCTCGTCGATTTTGATTTCGCCAGGTTCGAGCTCCTTGCCCAACATAAAGACCCAATTCGGGTCCGTCAGCTTGCTTCCATCCCGAAAAGCATTCGGGTACAAGCGAAAATACGCCTTTTCCTGATCGACCGGAATAAACCGGGTACGAAGCTCTCCTGTCACAAGCTGCTTGTCGGGCTTCACTTCGACGTTTGCCACATACGAGATTTGCGGGGCGGCTACAGCGGCTTGCGAATGCTTGATTACCTGCAGATGCGTTAATGAAAATACAAACACCACCGCCATCAATGCGGTTATTGCTGTTCCCGCTGCACTACGTTTCATCCGCAGTCCCCCTCAACCTCGTTTGCGATTTCCTTTTTCCTGATAACCTGTCCTGCTTTTATTGTACGCCTCGTTTTTTTCCTGTTGACTACTATTTCTCCCCAACGCGAGGAAAATCATTCCGTCCCGAAGCGAAAAAACTGCCCCCACAAGGAGAGCAGCTTTGGTAATGATCCTATTCTCGAAGCCAAATGAAGTAGGCCAGGAACACCACGAACAGAACGTACATGACGGGATGGACCTCTTTGGCTTGCCCTTTGAAAATTTTGGTGATCGGGTACACAATGAATCCGGTCGCAATCCCTGCCGCGATACTGAAGCTCAGCGGCATCATGATGATTGTCAGGAACGCAGGCAACGCCTCTTCCATCTGATCCCACGCGATTTTGGTCATATGTGCAGCCATCAGCACGCCGACAATGATCAACGCAGGTGCGGTTACGGCTGGAGTGACAACAGCCAGAATCGGCGAGAAGAACAACGCCAGCAGGAAGCAAATCCCGACAACAACGGCAGTAAAGCCACTGCGGCCGCCCGCAGCTACACCCGCAGTCGATTCCACATAGCTGGTCGTAGTCGAGGTGCCGAGAATCGCACCCGCCATACCGGCGATCGCATCGGACGCCAACGCGCTGCCTGGACGAGGCAATTTGCCATCCTTCAACAGGCCAGCCTGATTCGCAACCCCGAGAAGCGTTCCCGTTGCATCAAAGAAATCGACAAACAGGAAGGTCAAAATGACAACAAGCATATGACTGCTGAACATGACCGATGGATCGGAAAGGAAGGTAAATGCCGCTCCGAACGTTGGTGCAATGCTTGGTGGCGCCGATACGATTGCTTGCGGCACATTCACCAGACCGAAAATCATCCCGACGATAGATGTGGCCACCATACCGATGAAGATCGCCGCATTCAATTTGCGTGACATCAAAATGGCCGTAACGATCAGACCAAATGCTGCAAGCAATGCATTTTTCGCCGCAAGAATCTCTTCCGGCTTCATCCCCTCATGGAAGCTCAAATGCCCCAGCGAAACAAACGTAGCCGGATTGGATACGATGATGCCTGCGTTTTTAAAGCCGATAAACGCAACGAACAAGCCAATCCCCGCAGAAGTCGCATACTTCAGCCCCGCAGGGATCGAGTTAATGATCGTCTCGCGGATACCGGTCAGCGACAGCAGCAGGAAGATCGTGCAGGAAACGAATACGCCAGCCAGTGCTTGCTGCCACGGAATGCCCATGGTCAGCACGACCGTATAGGTGAAAAATGCGTTCAAGCCCATTCCTGGAGCCTGTCCGATCGGCAGACGACCGACAAAGGCCATCACCAATGTACCGATGGCAGCAGCGAGTGCCGTGGCGGTAAACACAGAATCAAACGGTGGATAGTTCGCCTTCACATCTGCGGGCAAATCGGCGCCGCTCAAAATGAAAGGATTCACCGCGAGCACATACGCCATTGCCAGAAAGGTCGTGATTCCGGCAATAATCTCACGTCGATAATTTGTGCCCAGTTTCTCAAACTCGAAGAAATTACGCACGATAAGTCCTCCTTGACCGCAAGCGGTCGGAATAAATTTATGAAGAAACGTGCGACACGTTATTATGAGACACGTGTAGACACGTTTTTCACCAAAAGAAAAAGCCGCAGGCATCTATCATGCCTCGGCTTCCGAAGGAACAACAACAAACAGACGTGTTCCGTTCGTAGCCAGATCATTTGCGGTGACCATTGTAGAAACTCCCGAGCCATATTCCCAGGAATATACGAACCTTCTCCATTTAACTATTAACAAGGAGAAGTTTATCAAGCACCAAACGATCTGTCAACGGAAATACGAACGTTTATCATATTACCCTTTTACATATTCGTACTTACTATTCCCACTCAATGGTTGCTGGCGGTTTGGACGTAATATCGTAGACAACGCGATTGACATTCTCTACTTCGTTGACGATCCTTGTCGATATTTTCTCCAAAACTTCCCACGGTATACGCGCCCAGTCTGCCGTCATCCCGTCAATCGAGGTAACCGCGCGAATCCCTACCGTGTACGAGTAGGTCCGTACGTCACCCATAACCCCTACACTCTTCATGTCGGGTAGCGCCGTGAAATACTGCCAAACCTCCCGATCCAATCCGGCATTGGCAATCTCCTCACGCAAAATGGCATCCGATTCACGAACAATTGTCAGTTTATCCTCAGTTACTTCACCCAGGACACGAATGCCCAAGCCCGGACCCGGGAATGGTTGACGCCATACGATCGCATCTGGAAGCCCCAGCTCGGTACCCAGTCGGCGCACCTCGTCCTTAAACAGCGTTTTCAATGGCTCGATCAAGGTAAAATTCATATCCTCCGGCAAGCCGCCCACATTATGGTGCGATTTGATCGTTTGCGCAGTTGCCGTACCACTTTCCACGATATCGGTGTACAGCGTTCCTTGCGCCAGGAAATCCATATCTTTCAGCTGCTTTGCTTCTTCATCAAACACATAAATGAACTCATTGCCGATGATTTTGCGTTTTTTCTCAGGGTCGGTTACCCCCTTCAGCTTGTTCATGAAACGTTCGCGCGCGTCGATTTTGATCACCTTCATCGCGAACTTGCCGACGAACGTATCCATAACGCTCTCCGCTTCCCCTTTGCGCAGCAAGCCATGGTCAACAAACATGCAGGTTAGCTGGTCGCCAATTGCACGATGAATCAGCGCTGCGACGACAGAGGAATCCACACCGCCGCTCAATGCACACAGCACCTGCTTGTCCCCTACTGTTTCACGGATGTGGGCGATTTCATCATCGATAAAGCTGGTCATGCTCCAGTCGCCTTTGCAGCCGCAAATGCGGAACAGGAAGTTGGAGATGAATTCGTTTCCTTTGACCGAATGGCGAACTTCCGGGTGGAATTGAACGCCGTACATTTTACGCTCAGGATTGCTGATCGCTGCTACCGGGCAGGAGTCGCTGATCGCATCGATGGTGAAGCCCTTCGGCAGCTCAACGACCTTGTCGCTGTGGCTCATCCACACAACCTCGTTATCCGTCCAATCTTCATACAAATCATGACGCTGCTGCAAGCGAACCTCCGCCTTGCCGTATTCGCGCTTGCCCGCACGCTCGACTTTTCCTTCCAGCAGATGGCTCATCAGCTGCATGCCGTAGCAAATGCCAAGAACCGGTACACCCAATTCAAAAATCGCCGGATCCACCTTCGGCGCTCCTTATTCATAAACACTTGCAGGGCCGCCAGAGAAAATGATCCCTTTTGGCTGCAGCTCTTTTAGCTTTTCAATCGGTGTATTGAATGGCAACAGTTCACTGTACACGCCCAAATCACGCACGCGGCGCGCAATCAACTGATTATACTGCCCCCCGAAATCGAGTACGACTACCATTTCCATCGCCTTGTCCACGAAAATCCTCCTTCAGTACACTGTTTCTTTTAGATTGTGCAAAAAAGCTTGTTTGCACGATTATCCTTATTCGTAAACTTGGCTCCGCCACATTTCCGGCGGAGCCTCATGAATGTCGACGGCAAAGAACGATCTTCCCCTCGACCAAAAAAACCGGGCTCCCCTCCGTACATCTTCCCGGAGCGGAGTCCCAGTTCTCCTACGCAAAAAACACGTATCACGAACGCGCAGTCCTCTCCTCGTAGTCGCCCAATTTACGGTTGGACGGTAGATACTTTCAGGCCGTATTCCTGATTTTATACGAGAATACCTCTATCGTAGGACATTCTAGCAGACTGCGCAAAAATGTTCAAGGCTTCAGTTGACGGGTCAACCGCTCCATAATTTTGTCAGCGGTTTCTCTGCCCTTTTCCTCAAGCTCCTTGAATCCATACAACATACGTTCAAACAACTGCGTCAAATAGAGCAGATCCTGGCGTTTGTCACCAGAGACATCCAGTCGACTGACATATTCACGGAGCGTCTCACCCGTCCTGCGTCTGGAAAAAAGTGCTTCAACCAGCATCAGAAGCGCTTGGTAGCGATCGGTAAATCGATGGGTCGGGTAAGCCGTCATCTTCCGGTGCAACACCCAGATTCTGATCCGCTCCCGATGTCTCCACAAGAAATAGGCTGCCACCGCAAGCACGATCAAAATCCCCGTGACCCATTTTCCCGAGATTCGAATACCTCCCGAGCCACTGCCGCCTGTCTCATCTAGCTCACCCAAACGGTCAGGGTTCATTTCACGCGGTTTGGTATTGCCTACCCCTGGGATGACAGGCTGCGGATTCGTTTCCCGATTCAGATCATAGTCGATCCGCAGCGGCGAAACAAACGAGCTCGTTGCTTCAAAGGGAATCCACCCATGACTTGGGAAATACACCTCCACCCACGAGTGGGCATCCTTGTTCTGGACTTCAATCACCCGTTTGTCACCTTGCAATTCGACCTCTTTGCCCGGCGCGAATCCTTTCACCCACCGTGTAGGTACCCCCACCGAACGCAGCATTACTGCCATGGAGGAGGAGAAATGATCACAATAGCCCCGTTTACTCTCGAACAAAAATTGATCAACGAAATCCTGCCCTTTCAGGAGAACGGGTACGTCCGTCGTTTCATACGCATATTCCCCGCCCGTCCGCAAAAAGCTTTCCACGGCCCGGGCCTTCTCGTACG
>JBLNEJ010000210.1:0-4105 GCA_050262535.1 Clostridia bacterium | reverse complement strand
AACGTCCGGTTCTCCTGCGCCACAATCTCAGCCAACAGGCGCTGCTTTCGAATCAAGGATTGCAGAAAGATGTCGATCGCGGCCGGATTCTCTTTGCAGATGCATTGGAACGCCTCATTGGAAAAGAAATAAAGAGTCGATTGTTTTCCCACCTGAGCCGTCGAAAAGTACGGCTCTCTCTTTATGCCTGCCTCTCCAAAAAGCTCACCAGGTGTGATGATGTCAATGATGCGCTCGTCACCCTTGTTGGATGTCAATTTGATTTTTACTTCGCCATCCAACAGGTAGTAAAAGCCGTTCCCGGTCTCCCCCTGATGGAACAAGGTTGCTTTCGGCGGGTACATTTTTTTTATTCCTTTTGAAAGATACGGTTCCCAAGCGTACTTGTGATGAGACATCGCGATCTCCCTCTCCACATGATCGGATAAGTGTTAAACCATTCTGATGGAAATGTCGATAAATTCACAATAATACTTCAAATGATAAGAGTAAGCGCTTTCCTTGTAAAGCATTCCCCGGATGTCTCCTGAAATGTGCGGATCAATCAGCTTTCTGACACAAACGTAAATTGCTTAGCATACTGAATTTTTTAAATAATCTATCATGGATGCAAATGGCACCCAAGAAAAGGAGGTGAAGGAGATGAAACAAATTCGATTTCACGGTCGAGGCGGGCAAGGAGCGGTTATGGCATCTGAGCTATTGTGCCACGCGCTCGTCCATGAGGGCAATTATGGACAATCGATTCCTGCGTATGGTTTTGAACGCCGCGGTGCACCGCTCGAAGCGTTTGTGAAGCTGGACAACAAGCCGATTCGGGAACGAACACAGGTATATGAACCGGACGGTATTATTGTGCTTGATTCCTCGCTCATTGCGCAGCTTCCTTTGTTCAACGGCGTACAAGCGAATGGATTTGCGATTCTTAACACCAGAAAGAAGCTGACGTTGGCGGATATTCCCGAGCATGTCGAGATCCTGGCGACAGTCGATGCGGTCCGCATTGCGCTGGAAGTATTCAAGGCGCCGATCACCAACACGATTATGCTGGGGGCGTTTGCGCAAGCGACCAAGCTGGTCTCCCTGGAGTCGTTGTCTGAATGTATAGAGATCAATTTTCCGAAGAAAATCGTTGAAAAAAATCTGGTTGCAGTCGCTGGTGGTTTTAATGAGGTGCAGGTCAATAACCGGAGCGGGCATTTGCAGAAAGCGGAGTGAGAAGAGATGAGCGATACAAAAGTGCCTGACAAGTTGTATCAACTCACCGGTGACAACGTGGCTTCGGTCGGCAAGGGGTTGTATGTCGTCAACACCGGACTGTGGCGATACCAACGTCCGGTCACAGACCCGGATCAATGCAAGCGTTGCTCGGCTTGCTACATGTACTGCCCGGTCGGCTGCAAGGTGGAGTTGAACACGCATTACGATACGAACCTCGACTGGTGCAAGGGATGCGGGATTTGCGCCGAAGTGTGCCCGGCCAATGCGATCACGATGTTTGAGGAGGTAGGTGAAGACTAATGGGCAAAATTGACGTGTTAAACGGGAACAAGGCTGCGGCGTGGGGAGCCAAACTGGCCCGCGTTTCACTCTTGGCCGCCTATCCGATTACCCCGCAGACGCCGCTGGTTGAATATTTGGCGACTTTTGTAGCGGAAGGGGAAATCGACGCCGACCTGGTGGAGGTCGAAAGCGAGCATACCGCGCTTAGCGTTTTGCAGGGGGGCGTGTTTGCCGGGGCCCGTACGTTCACCGGAACAAGCTCGCAGGGGCTAGCCTTGATGTATGAGCCGTACATCCGGACCAGTACGATGCGGCTGCCGATCGTCATGGCGCTGGTGACACGCGAGGTGATTTCGCCGCAGACGGTCTGGGGCGGTCAGCAGGATGCCGTCACTGTGCGGGAAGCGGGCTGGATTCAGATTTGGTGCGAGAGCAACCAGGAGGTACTTGATACCGTTTTGCAGGCATACAAGATCGCCGAGAACAAAGGCGTCCTGCTTCCGGTAAACGTTTGCTACGATGGCTTCTCGCTTTCCCATATGGCGGAGCGGGTGGACATCCCCGAGCAGGAAAAAGTCGATGCCTTCCTGCCCAAGCCGGACATTACCCATGTGAAGCTGGACCCGGCCAACCCGATGTCCGTCGATCCGCTGACGGCCGGGCCGATGCTGACGGAGTACCGGCACAAGCAGGTAACCGCGATGAGATACGCCCGGCAGGTGATCGAGGACGTTCGCCAGGAATGGTACCAGCTTTTTGGCCGGGACCACGGCGGCATGGTCGATACGTACCGCATGGAGGACGCGGAAATCGCCATCGTCTGCATGGGAAGTCCGGCAGGGACCTCGCGTGTAGCCATTGATGAGCTGCGGGAGCACGGGATCAAGGTAGGCATGGTGAGAATTCGTGTGCTGCGTCCATTCCCTGTCGAAGAGATGAAGGCGCTGCTTCGCGGGGTGAAAGCGATTGGCACGATTGATCGCAACGTCTCCTTTGCCGCTGGTTACGGTACGAGCTATTTGGAGCTGCGCACGGCGTTTGGCGGCTCGAGCATGCCGCCGATGATCGATTTTATCGGCGGGCTCGGTGGTTCCGATGTCACGCTGGAGCAGATCAAGCAGGCGATTGTCATTACTAAGTATGTCGCCGATGGGGGCGAATACCGCGACGTCACCTGGTTTGGCCTGGATCAGGTGGACATCGAAAAGCTGTTTGATGATTCGGCACAAGAGGCAAAGGAGGGAATCGTGTAATGGAGAGCGGCGGCAATTACTCCACTCGTCCGAAGGGCGCCAAGGCAACGCTCGTAAAGGATGATTCGTTCTTTACGAAGAAGCGCTTTGGGTTTATTTTCAGGGAAGAGAAAAAAATCAAGGAAGCGTACAAGGAAGTCACCAAGCATGAGGATTTGCTCTCTCCGGGAAACTCCGCCTGTCTGGGCTGTCATGCCGAGCTGGCGCTGCGGACGACGTTGCGCATTCTCGGACCGAACACAATCCTGGCGATTCCCCCGGGCTGCATGGGTGGGATCGGCGTCGTCGGCTTCCAGGGAGGTTCCGGTGCCAAAATCCCCGTGTTCTTCCCGCTTCTGGACAACACAGCGGCGATGCTTGCCGGGATCAAGCGCCAATACCAGCGCGAGGGGCGTGACGTGAACGTTGTCGCCTTTGCCGGGGACGGCGGAACAGCGGATGCAGGCTTCCAATCGTTGTCCGGTGCAGCCGAGCGCGGCGAAAACATCATCTACATCTGCTACGACAACGAGGCGTACATGAACACCGGCGTGCAGCGAAGCGGCACAACACCGAAATGGTCGTGGACCCAAACGACCCCGGTCGGGGAAAAAAGCCAGGGGAAGTCGCAGAAAGGCAAGGATATGCCGATGATTATGGCAGCGCACAACATTCCGTATGTAGCGACAGCCAACCCATCGTTTTTGCCTGACTATATCGAGAAGCTAAAAAAAGCGATGCAGGTGAAAAACGGCATGTCCTACATCCATCTTTACTCCGGCTGCCCGACAGGCTGGAAGTTCCCGACCGAGAAGACGATCGAGGTCGGCAAGCTGGCCGTGGAAACGAACCTGTACCCGCTGTGGGAGTGTGTGGAAGGCAAGTTCCGCATGACCTATGAAGTAAGAAAGCGTACGCCCATTGAGGAATATACGCGCTCCATGCAAAAGTATGCCCATTTGACGCCCGAAGAGCTGAAACACCTGCAATACTCGGTGGACCAAAACTACAAAAGGTTGAAAGAATTATGCAGAATCACGTAAAGGCGCCATCACCCTATCATGTGGAAATCGACGCAACGGCCCATGCATGGAGGATGCCGTTCGTCTGGCTCTTTGAGAAGCTGTTTCGCGCAGGGGATGCGGTTCGTTTGGGCAAGACCACACTTTACGTAAAAAATGCGCAAGGAAACGTCATTCATCAGGAGTACTATGGCAAAGGCAGAAAAGCGGCGTGGTACCGACAGCTGGAGATCGAGCAGAAAATGAAAGAGTTGGATGCAGCTGATTTCGAAAAATGGGTAAAGGGAGGCAAATAACATGAGTACTTCCACAAAGGATCTGTTGGGCAATCTGCTTGCTGATATCATC